>JAKFWE010000428.1 GCA_021732895.1 Allobosea sp.
GCGGTCATTCGGTTTTTCTTGTCCTGTTACGCCGTCATCCCGGACAAGCCGCGAAGCGGCGCAGATCCGGGATCCATGCCGGAGCGCAGCATGGAGAGGCTCAGGGATGGATCCCGGGTCTCCCTGCGGTCGCCCGGGATGACGGCGTCGGTTCTTCTGTGCGTCAGTTCTTCGTCGCGACCGGGCCGCCGCGCACCAGCGCGAGATAGAGATCGGTGCGCTGGCGCAGCACCTGCGGCGATTGCGGATCGGTGACGATGGCGTCGAACCAGCGGCCGGCCTCCTCGAACATGTCGGCCTTGAGCGCCGCGATGCCGAGGAATTCCCGCGCGGAATGGCGCCAGACGCCTTGCGGCGTCGCCAGCGGCTCGAGCACCGTCTTCACCTCCGCATAGGGCGAGAGGTCGGTGCGCAGCATGCCCGAGCGAAGCCACGCGAGATCGCGGTAGAGCGGCGCGAGCGTCGCGTCGTTGGCGAGCGCGTCGAAAGCCGCGACGGCCGCGGCCGGGTCGCGCTTGCCGATTTCCGCCGCGAGCCGGAAGCGTGCGATCTGGCGGTAGCCGGCCGGTCCGGACGCGGCCAGTTCCGTCAGCATCGTCTCCGCCTGCGCGCCCTCGCCGTCGCGCGAGGATTTCAGCGCCGCTTCCAGCTTCGCGCCGACGGCCTGCGCAGCCTGCCGCTCGCGCGCCTGCCAGAACTGCCAGCCGGCGACGGCGGCGACCGCGACCACCGCCAGCGCGATGAAGACGTTGCCATACTTCTTCCAGAGCGCCGCCGCCTTGTCACGGCGGACCTCCTCGTCGATCTCGCGAAAAATATCGGCCATGGCCCGTCAGATGTCCCTTGCTGCCGAGCCGGGTAGCATTTTCGGCGGCGGATTGCGAGCCGGAAGGGCGAAGCCCCGACCCGGGGCCGGGCCGTCATCGCGGGCGCGGCGAAGCCGCCGGGTCCCGATGCGGCGAATCACCCGTCCGCGCGGAAGAGCAGGCAGGCGTCGCCATAGGAATAAAACCGGTATTGTTCAGTGATCGCATGGCTATAGGCCCGTTTCATCATGTCGAGGCCGCTGAAGGCGGAGACCAGCATGAACAGGGTCGATCGCGGCAGGTGAAAATTCGTCAGCAGGATATCGACGGCGCGAAAGCGGTGGCCGGGCGTGATGAAGATCGCCGTGTCGTCCGAGAACGGCGCGATCTCGCCATTCGCGTCGGCGGCGCTTTCGAGCAGGCGCAGTGAGGTGGTGCCGACAGCGACGATGCGCCCCCCGCGACGCCTGACGGCGTTCAGCGCCCCGGCGGTTTGCGGCGAGACCTCGCCCCATTCGGCGTGCATGCGGTGCTCGCGCGTATCCTGCGCCTTGACCGGCAGGAAGGTGCCTGCGCCGACATGCAGGGTCACGAGATGGCGCGAGACGCCGCGCGCCTCCAGCGCCGCAACGAGCCCGGTGGTGAAGTGCAGGCCCGCCGTCGGCTCCGCGACCGCTCCGTCCCGCTGCGCATGCATGGTCTGGTAGTCGCTGGCGTCGGCCCGGTCGGCCGGACGCTTGCCGGCGATATAGGGTGGCAACGGCAATTCGCCGATCCGGGTGACCGCCTCGTCGAGCGCCGGGCCGGACAGGGCGAAGCGCAGCTCGACCTCGCCGCCCTCGCCCCTCGCGATCACCTGCGCCTCCAGCCGGCCGAGTTCGCAGACGTTCGAGACGCCGGCCTCGCCGAACAGCACGGTCTCGCCGAGAGCGAGCTTCTTGGCGGGGCGCGCGAAGGCGAGCCAGCGATCGGGGGCCTGGCGCTTGTGCAGCATGATCTCGATGGCGGCCGAGGTCGCGCCGCGCGCGCGCCGGCCGCGCAGCCGCGACGGGATGACCCGGGTGTCGTTGAGCACCAGCGCATCGCCCGGCGCCAGCAGCGAGACGAGGTCGGCGACGCCGCGATCAGCGAGCGGCTCGGCCGCATCGGGCCTGACGACGAGCAGGCGAGCCGCATCGCGCGGGTTTTTCGGCCTCAACGCGATGCGGTCCTCGGGAAGCTCGAAATCGAAGAGCCCGACATCCACCGGAAGATCAGGCGATGTCGGCCATCACCTTCATCGAGACGATCGAATCGGGGTCGCGCACCGGCTCGCCACGCTTGATCTTGTCGACATTCTCCATGCCTTCGACGACCTCGCCCCAGGCGGTGTACTGCTTGTCGAGGAAGCGGGCGTCGTCGAAGACGATGAAGAACTGGCTGTTGGCCGAGTTCGGATTTTGCGAGCGGGCCATCGAGCAGACCCCGCGCACATGCGGCTCCGCATTGAATTCGGCCTTCAGGTCGGGCAGGTCCGAGCCGCCGGTGCCGGTGCCGTGCGGGCAGCCGACCTGCGCCATGAAGCCGTCGATGACGCGATGGAAGACGATGCCGTCATAGAAGCCCTGGCGCGACAGCACTTTCAGCCGCTCGGCATGGGCCGGCGCCAGATCGGGCCGCAGCTTGATCACCACCTTGCCCTTGGTGGTTTCCATGACGAGCGTGTTCTCGGGATCGAGCGACATCAGACGGGCCTTTCGGGTGACGGCGCGCGGCCGTGGAAGCGGATGGTGAAGGGACGCCCCGCGATAGCGGCTCCGAAGCGCGGCGACAACCTCATCGGCGTGCAATCGCGCACGGCCTCGACGATGGAGGCGGTGAAACGCCGGCGCAGCGCGGGGTCGGCGCCTCGCGCCTCCCAGGTGACGCGCGGCTGGCCGAACAGGCTGCCGTCCCGGCGGATGCTGAAGCGCACGGTCGCCATGGCCCCGGAACCGCCATCGTCGAAGGCGGGCGGGCTCCAGCAACGACGCAGCGCCGGAGCGATTTCGGCGATGCGATCGACCGCGCCGCCGTCGAAGCCGCGCGTCGCCGGCGACAGCGCGCCCTGCACGCCCCGGTCGACGCCCGGCGTCGGAGACGGAACCACCGGTCGCCCGGCGCCGTCGCCGAACCGGCCGCCGACGCCCGGACCGTAGCGCTGACCCGAGGGCGGCGGCAGAACCGGGTTCTGCGAACCGGAAGGCGGCGGCAGAACCGGATTCTGCGAGCCCGAGGGCGGCGGCAGGCCAAGATCGCGCGTCGCCTGCGCGACGGCCTGACCAGAGGGCGCCCCCAGCAGGCTCGCGGCCGCGACGACGCCGATACTCGCCGCCCTCATGCGATCTACCCGCTCCTACCGCGCATCCGCCTGCAGGCGCATCCGAACGATCTTGTCGGGACCGGAGACCTGCCCGCTGCCCGGCGCGCCCTTCTTGATCTTGCGCACCGCCTCCATGCCCGAAACCACCTCGCCGAACAGGGTGTATTGGCCGGTCAGGCCGCCGCAGCCCTCGTAACAGATGAAGAATTGTGAGTTCGCCGAATTGGGCGATTGCGAGCGCGCCATGCCGACGGAGCCCACCTTGTAGGGCGTCGGCGTGAACTCGGCCGGGAGGTTCGGCAAATCGGAACCGCCGCCGCCGGTGCCGGTCGGATCGCCGGTCTGAGCCATGAAGCCGTCGATGACGCGATGGAAGACGATGCCGTCATAGAAGCCCCGCTGCGCCAGCGTCTTGATCTGTGCGACATGCTTTGGGGCCAGATCGGTCCTGAGCCTGATCGTCACCGGCCCGTCCTTGGTCTCCAGCACCAGCGTGTTGGCGGGATCGGCGGCCGGCGCCTGCGCCCGGGCGAGCCCGAACGAGGCCGACAAGGCGAGGAGAACGAGGAAACTGCGCAGCATCTGG
>JAKFWE010000279.1 GCA_021732895.1 Allobosea sp.
CGAAAGCGATCCGCGAGGTCTCGCGATCGACCAGCATCGACAGGTAGAACTCCCTGTCGATCGCCGAGCCGTCCTCGATGTAGAGCCGGTTGACCTGCTTGCCGGCCTCGCCGGTCTGCGCCGTCACCAGCGTGGCGCCGAGCATTTCCGTGGCGTGGCTCTCGACCTCCTCGATCGACTTGGCCAGCCGAACGCCGCCCTTGGCGTCGGCCGGCAGTTCCTTGAACCGGCCCTTGCCGCGTCCGCCAGCATGGATCTGGCTCTTCACCACCCAGACCGGGCCGGGAAGCTTGCGCGCGCCCTCGACGGCTTCGGTGACGCTGGTCGCCGGGAAACCGGACGGAACCGGCGCGCCGAAGGCCTTGAGCACCGCCTTGCCCTGATATTCGTGGATGTTCATCTGCTCGGGTTCCCTGGGAAGCGACTGGCGCGTGGCGAATGGCGAGTGGGTCGGGGCGGGCGGCCTTCCATTCGCCGCTCGCCATTCGCCGCTCGCTCTATCTCACGCCAATGACGGATCGACGCTCTTGCAGGCGTCGATCAGGGTCTGGACCGAGGCGACGGACTTCTCCAGCATCGCCTTTTCGGTATCGTCGAGGCCGATCTCGACCACCTTCTCGACCCCGCCGGCGCCGATCACCACCGGCACGCCGACGAAGATGTCGCGGACTCCATACTGGCCGGTCAGCGCCGCCGCGCAGGGCAGCACGCGCTTCTGGTCCTTGAGGTAGCTCTCGGCCATGGCGATGGCCGACGCCGCCGGCGCATAGAACGCCGAGCCCGTCTTGAGCAGGTTGACGATCTCGCCACCGCCCTTGCGCGTGCGCTCGACGATGGCGTCGAGCTTGGCCTGCGTGGTCCAGCCCATTGTGACCAAATCGGGCAGGGGGATGCCGGCGACGCCGGAATAGCGCACTAGCGGCACCATGTCGTCGCCATGGCCGCCGAGCACGAAGGCCGAGACGTCCTTGACCGAGACCTTGAACTCGTCGGCGAGGAAGTGACGGAAGCGGGCCGAATCGAGCACGCCGGCCATGCCGCAGATCATGTTGGGCTTCAGCCCGGAGAACTTCTGCAGGGCCCAGACCATCGCGTCGAGCGGGTTGGTGATGCAGATCACGAAGGCCTTGGGGGCGTAGGTCTTGATGCCCTCGCCGACAGCCTTCATCACCTTCAGGTTGATGCCGATCAGGTCGTCGCGGCTCATGCCCGGCTTGCGGGGCACGCCGGCGGTGACGATGATCACATCGGCGCCCTGGATGTCCTCGTAGCTGTTGGTGCCCTTGTAGCCGGCGTCGAAGCCGTCGACCGGCGCCGATTCCGCGATGTCGAGCCCCTTGCCCTGCGGGATGCCCTCGGCGATGTCGAACAACACGACGTCGCCGAGTTCCTTGAGGCCGGCGAGGTGGGCGAGCGTGCCGCCGATCTGGCCGGCGCCGATGAGGGCGATCTTCTTGCGGGCCATAGTCCAGTCCTTGTTCGAGCGCTGCGAATGCCGGGGCAACCGGCGAAAGCCATGGCTTTCTTTGACCCAACCCGGGCTTTTGCCGCAACCCTGTCGCCCCGCGCGCTCGATCAGGCTTCCGTGAACGGAAGAAACTCGCCAAATTTCAAAATCATCTTTGAATACAACGATTTCGAGAGACGCCGGCGGGAACGGCGGCCGGTTTCGGGTGCTGACGGCGGAATAACAGATTACAACCGATGAAATTCGTCACCAAAATTTTCAGACGATCCCGGTTTCCAGGACGCGCAGGGCGACGCGAATGAGCGTCGCCAGTCGCGCATCGACCGAGGCCTGCGGCACGTCGGCCTCCAGCTCGAGCGCGGCCGGATGGATGAAGCGGTGGGTCGCGTCGATGACATAGGCGATGGCGCGATCGCGATCGCGCGGTTCGAAGGCGCCTGACGCGATGCCCTCGTCGATGACGCGCTCGAACAGGGCGCGCACGCGCGCGCGGTTGCGACGGCTGATCGCATGGCGCCTGGCCACCGCCTGCGACAGGGCCGCGAACAGATGCGGGTCATCGCCCAGCAGGTCGCGATTGGCCTTGGCGAGGGCGAGGATCAGACGCTCGAGCTTGTCGGCGGCGGGGTCCGGCCCGTCGGCGATGTCGGCCAGGCGACGCTCGGTCGCCTTGAGCCAGAGATCGACCACGGCGTAGATCAGCGCGGCGCGCGAGGGAAAATAGCGGTAGACGTTGGCGTGCGTCATGCCCGCTTCCCCGGCCACGGCGACGACGGTGAACCGGCGCAGCCCGTGCAGGCGCAGATGTTCGCTCGCGACCGAGAGGATGCGGGTCTCGCTCGGTTCGCGCGCCGCCATCCTCAGGTGTCCACCAGACCGGTCGCGTCGCCGCTGGCGGCGGAATCCGAGCGCCCGTGCGGCAGGCCGAGATACTCCTGCGAGCGCATCTCGATCAGCCGCGAGGCGGTGCGGTCGAACTCGAAAGCCTCGCGGCCCGAATCCGCCCTGTAGAGATCCTGGGGCTCGGCCTGCGCCGAGGCGACGAGCTTGACGTGGTTCTCGTAGAGCGTGTCGATCAGGATGATGAAGCGCTTCGCCTCGTTGCGGCGCTCCTCGCCCATCGCGGGAATGTCGTCGAGGATCAGCGTATGGAAGCGCCGCGCCAGCGCGAGATAGTCCGACGCGCCATAGGCCTGCGCGCAGAGATCGGAAAAGCCGGCCCGCGCGACGCCGGCCGCCGCCTGCGGCACGCGCAACTCGTGGCCCCGGACCGACAGCGTCAGCGGCTGGCCGCGCGCCGCGCCCGACACCGTCTTGAAGGCCGTGTCCAGCGCCGCCGTCGCGGCCGCATCGGCCGGGACGTGCCAGGTCGGCGCGCCGCCGAGCTTCTCCAGCCGGAAATCGGTGCGGGCGTCGAGCCGCACGGTCTCGACCTTCTCGTCCAGCAGCGCCAGGAAGGGCAGGAACAGCGCCCGGTTCAAGCCGTCCTCGTAAAGGCGCGACGGCTCGACATTGGAGGTCGCGACGATGATCACCCCGGCGGAGAACAGCGCGGTGAACAGCCGCCCCAGCAGCATGGCGTCGGCGATGTCGGTGACGGTGAACTCGTCGAAGCAGATCAGGCTGGCCTCGCCGGCGAGTTCGTCGGCGACCGGAGGGATCGGATCGGGCTCGCCGACCTCGCCGGCGCGCAGGCGCTGCCGATAGGCGTGGATGCGGCCGTGCACATCGGCCATGAAGGCGTGGAAATGCACGCGGCGACGGGCCGGCGACGGGGCGGCGTCGTAGAACATGTCCATCAGCATGGTCTTGCCGCGGCCGACCGAGCCCCAGATGTAGAGGCCTTTCAGGGGCGGCGCGGCGGCCTGCCGGCTGCCGAAAAGCCAACCCAGCGCGCTGCTCTTGCGCGCCAGCCGGCGCGCATCCAGCCCCTTCGCCAGAGCGTCGAGCTTCCTGACGACGGCGACCTGCGCGAGGTCGCGCTCGATCGCGCCGGACTCGACCAGGGCGGCGTAGCGTTCCAGGATCGAGGCGGCCATGGCGTCGGGCTGTCGCGGAGGGTTCTGGCGCGGAAAGAGCGCCCCGGTTACGGCAGCGGCGGTCCCGCCGCAAGCCCGGGCCGCGCCGGGCCGGCTCGGCGGCGCGCGGCCCGCGGCGAACGCGCCGTCTTGTGACTGGCTCGTGATCGACAATGCGCGCCCGGTCGGTAGCGAGGCGCGCCGGTCCGGCGCGTCCGACACC
>JAKFWE010000280.1 GCA_021732895.1 Allobosea sp.
TTGTCGAGATTGACGTGCTGCAGCGGCCGGTCGGCGAAGCCGGGGCCGAGGCGCGGCGGCTCGAAGCGGCGGATGTTAAAGCCGTGATCGGCCCACTGGTCGGCGGCGGGAATGGTGCCGGGGATGACGCCCGGCTGGATGTCTAAAACCTCGGCGCGGCCGGCGGGAATGCCGCGCAGGAAGGGCATGGCGAGATCGTTCACCTTGAGCTTGAGGTCGGTCGTCGCCTTCACCGAGGCCACGGCCAGCAGGCCCGACTGGCGCGCGGTCGCGAGCAGGAACGGCTCGCCCACCATGTCGCGCAGCAGGTTCACCAGGTTGGCGTGCTGGTCGGCGGTGACGTGGTCGGCCTTGGTGGCGACCAGCGCCAGCCGCTCGACCCTTGCCATCGGCAGCAGCTTGAGCAGCGGATGCTTCAGGTCCTCGAAGGCGTCGCTGATGCTGCGGATGGCGAGGCCAAGATCGGCGAAGGGCTCGCGGCCCTGCTGCAGCGCCGACAGGAGATCGACCAGCAGCACCTGCTTGCCGAGGCGGCCGAAGACGTCGCCGTAGAACTGGCGCACCTGTTTCAGATAGGCGGCGTGACGGGCGAGCAGCGCCGCGCCGATCGTGCCGCGCTTCGCCGACCTGAGGCGCGACAGCGGGAAGAACAGCATGGCGGAATCGACCGCCTCGCCTTCCATCGCATAGCGCCCCGGCTGCACGAAGCAGAGGCCACGCTCCTGCCTGCAGCGCAGAAGATAGTCGCGATAGAGTCCGGCGATGCGCGCCAGTTCCGCCGGGTTCTCGGGCGCGTTGGGATCGAGGCCGCGCACCGCGTCGAGCCATGGCGCGGCGAGATCGCGCCGGCCCGCGCTGTGGGCCAGCTCCTCCATCTGCAGCGACCAGTCGCGGAACGACTGCGTCAGCATCGGCAGGTCGAGCAGCCATTCGCCGGGATAGTCGACGAGATCGAGATCGGTCGTGGCCGTCGACGAGAGAGCCGAGCGCAGCAGGCCGACATCGTCGTGACGGATACGCACGCGCAGGCCGCTGAGGCCGGTCGTCGGCGCGGGCCATTCGGGTGTTTCGGCAAGGAGCTGTTCGAGGCGCTCCTCGAAGGGAAAGCGCGGCACCCCCGGAATCTCCAGCAGCTCCACGCTGCGCACATGCTCGCGCCAGGGAAAGAACGGGAAGGCCGCCATCGGCGCCTGCGCCGCGGTGCGCAGCGCATGGGCGAAAGCCGTGATGAACACGGTCTTGCCCGCGCGCTGCAGCCCGGTGACGGCGATGCGATGCCGCCGATGCGACAGCGGCGAAGCCTCGAGCGCGGCACCGGCCACGGTCTTCAAACGCGAAAGCGGTGTCACGAATTCATGCCCATCGAGGTTCGGCCAGCCCGAGCGCCGATGTGGGAAGCCACCGTGTCAGAAGAAAGGCGGCGCGGATGGTGTTGCGGAGCGGCGCAAGCGAGGGACTTCTCGCGTTCCGCACCTCGCTTGCCATCGCCGGCCGAAGAGCGCATACAGCGGCCGTCGAAAGACGGACATCTGATTTTGGTCCGCGTTTCCGGTGAGAGTCCGGTAGCCCGCTCCACCGCGTTTGATCCTGAAAAATCGCAAGTTCGACACTCCAACCATGCCTGCCTGCAGGCGCGGCGGGAGCGCATTTCTATTGTAGTGAAAGGGTCTCCCATGACGACGGGAACCGTGAAGTGGTTTAACGCCCAAAAGGGCTTCGGATTCATCCAGCCGGACCAGGGCGGCGCCGATGCCTTCGTGCATATCAGCGCCGTCGAGCGCTCCGGCATGGGCTCGCTGAACGAGGGCCAGAAGGTCTCGTACGAGCTGGTCGCCGACCGCCGCAGCGGCAAGATGTCGGCCGAGAATCTGCGCAACGTCGAGGCGTAAGCCTCTGCGGGAGCTGCCCTCGCGGGCGCTCCCCCGACGACTGCCAGGGCCCGTTCCCTTCCTGCGAAGGGGGCGGGCTTTTTCTTGGGTTCAGAGCGGCGTGACCGCGACCTCGACCCACAGGCCGCGATAGGCGTTGCCCGCGCCGGTGAAGGCGCCCGAGACCGGCGTCACCTGCCAGATCTCGCGCGCCACCGCGACCGGGATGAGGTTGCGCCCGCCGACGCTGCGGTTGGTCGGGTCGAAGGTGATCCAGCCGGCGCCCGGCACATAGACTTCCGCCCATGCATGGGTCGATTCCGTTTCCGACTCCAGCCGCTCGGGCCGGTGCAGATAGCCCGAGCAGAGGCGCGCACCGAAGCGCAGGCAGCGCGCCGCCTCGACGAACAGGACCGCGAGGTCGCGGCACGAGCCGAGGCCGCGCGCCAGCGTCTCAAGCGGCGCCTGCGTGCCCTCGCTCTCGCGGCTCTCGTAGCCCACGCGCGCCGCCACGCCCGCGCTCAGGTCCTTGAGCAGCGACAGCGTGTCGGTCGGCCGGCCGCGCACAAAGCCCTCGGCCCAGGCGAGCAGCCGGCGATCGGGATCGAGATATTGCGGCACCACCAGCGCGCCGAGATCGCGCCAGTCGGCGTCGGTGTAGGCGAAGGGATAGGCCGCGGCGGCGGCGGCGATGTCGAAGACCGGCCACGGATCCGCGCCCAGCACCAGCTCGGCCTCGCTGTCGACCACCAGCCTGTCGGTCATGGCCTCGAAGGACGCGGTCGCCACGGCATTGCCGAACACGTCGTGCGCCCAGGTCACGGCCGCGTCGGGCGTCACCGTCACGGCGTGCGACACCAGACGCAGCTCGCGGCTCTCGCGCGGCCGCAGCATCAGCCGGTGCGGCCCCAGCCGCACGGGCGAATGATAGAGATAGGTCGTGCGGTGGCGGATCCTGAGCGTGAGCATGCGATCTCCACCTGCGGCGCGCAGGGTGCGTCCGACCCCATTGCCATCGCAGGCCCGGCACCGCTTGGCAACCGGCGGCAATGCGGCCATGGTCTGCGACCCCTGTCCGGAGGAGACCCATGACCCTGCGTCCGGAATATTCCCTCGGCCATTCGGCCTACAACGATTTCCTGTTCGGTCCGCTGGGCGCCGACTCTTCGGGCATCGACCTCACCGTGCTCTCGGCACTGACCCGGCTCGGGCTCGATCCGTGGCAGGAGGCGGAGCGTCTGGCCGCGCTGCCGCGCGAGGCCGCGGTCGAGGCGCTGGCCCGCCACATCGGACACCTGCCGGACCATCCGTGGTCGGCGGTGGAGGCGGTGAAGATCGCCGCGCGCCTGATCGCGCTGCTGCCCAAGGGCGCCGTCGCCGCCATCCCGCAGACGGCGGAGATGCGCGAGGCCGCGCGCGCCGCATCGGCCGCCACACGCCCGCCGCCGGCATCGGCCAAGCCGCGCGCCGGACTCCCGGCCTGGCTCGCCTGGGCCGCGCTCGCGGTCGCGCTCTGCGTGCTGATCCTGCAGTTCATGCCGGACAACAAAATCGGCTCCTCCGATCGCCGCGACCCGGAGCGGCCGATCCGCGCGGCGTGACGTCGACAGAGACCGGTTCACGATCGGCCCACGCGAAAGAAATCCATATCTGGCGTGCTTTCATGGCTTTCATGCCCCACATTCCGTGGCTTGTTGTTCCTGTTTTGTTCTATTACGAGTCACCTCCGGCAAGGAGGTGACGGATGGCTGGACTGACGCTTCATGACGTCGCCACGGGCACGCGGCCCGTCGACATCGAATGCGACCGGCGCACGCCGGCGCAGGCGGGCTCCTTCATC
>JAKFWE010000361.1 GCA_021732895.1 Allobosea sp.
GGCTCTCTGCGCCAAAGAGACGCCGGCTCTGCGCCGCCTGCCCGACGGCGCGCAGGTCGCCTGCCATTTCGCCGAGACGATCGCGCCGCCGCCCGCGCCGCCTCGCGCGCCGGCCAACCCCCGCCTCGCCCGCCGCCTGGCGGTGCTCAGCGAAGCCCGTCCTCGCCCTTGATCTCATGCGCCTGCAGCCCGCCGATGCGTGGCGCGGGCCGGCCCGAATCGGTGATCGCGATCGCGACCAGGATTTCCCCGGCGCGGGGCGCATCGGTGACGCGCACCTCGACCGCGTCGAAATGCGAGCGCACGAAGGCCGCATCCTTGTGGCCGAGGGGGACGTCGATGGCGCATCCGAGCCCGCCGCGCTTCTTGGCCGAGGGGATCAGCGCCGGCCCCTTGCCGAGCGCGGCGCGCACCGGCGTCCCCATCTTCGGATGCAGGATCGCGGCGGCGTGTTCGAGCTCGCCGCCCTCGCCGACGATCGCCGCCTTGCCGAAACTCTGCGCCTGCTCCGGCCCGATGCCGAGCGCGGCGAGGCACTTCCTCGTCAGGAGGTCGCCGAGCTCGACGCCGATCTCGGTGAGGTCGGCGAGATCCTCCTGGTAGCGGCCCGCGAACGGGTTGGCGATGACGGCGACCGCTACGGCGCGCCGCGTCGGGGGGATGACCGGTCTGCCCAGCTCGAGATGGGTCTCGTCGACCTGGGTCAGGATCTTGCGGATGTCGGCGGGCATGGTGGAGGGCTCCAACGTGAGACGGTCAAGCGCGGGGAACCCCTCTCCCGTGTGGGAGAGGGTTCCCCGCGCTTGATCCTGCGACCTTCGCCACTGCGAACGGAAGCCCCGTCACCGCTGCCCGTCCCAGACGCTGATCTCGCTCGCCTTGAGCCCGCCGACGCGCGCGTGAACCCGCGCGCCCGTGGTCATCACGAGGATCAGCACCATCTCGTCAGCGGCGGGCGAGCCCGGGACGCCGATTTCGACCGCGCCGAAATGGCTGCGCACATAGGCTGCATTGATATGGGTGACCGGAATGTCGATGCGCGCGCCAGGCCCCGCCACCTTCTTGGTCGAGGGCACGATGGCTTTCGCGTCGCCGAGGATTTCGCGCATGGCGTAGCCGCCCGGCACATGCCAGAGCGCGCCATGTTCGAGTTCGCCGGCCGAGCCGACGATCGCGCCCTTGCCATAGCCCTCGACCGTGGCCGGATCGCCGCCGAGCGCATTCAGGCAGCGCGTCGCCATCTCCAGACCGGCCGCCTTCAGCGCCTCCATCATCGGCAGGATGTCGGGCTCGTGGCGCCCGGCATAGGGGTTGGTCAGCACCGCGCAGACGCTGGCGATGCGTTCGCTGCGCGGGGGCCGCGGGCCGAACTCGTGGAAGATTTCCTCGACGCTGGTCTGGATGCGGCGAATGACGACGAGTTCGCTCATGATGACCTCAATGCCTAACCACGACCGGCGCGGTCTGCGAGGGCGGCGTGTTGCGCGAGCGCCCGGTACGGACGATCCCGTCGATCATCACCATGCCGATGCCGGGGATGTCGCCAAGCTGGACCGCATCGAGCAGATGCTTGCCCGCCGAATGCTGCGGCCTGTCGAGGAAGACCAGATCGGCCGGCATCCCGACCGCGATGAAACCCGCATCGAGCTTGCGCGCGCGCGCCGTGTTGCCGGTCGCCATGCAGAAGGCGACCTCGGGCGGCACGCCGCCGAGGCTCGACAGGAACGCGATCATCCGAAGGATGCCGAGCGGCTGCACGCCGGAGCCGGCGGGCGCGTCCGTGCCGAGGATCACCTTCCAGGTCAGGTTCAGTTCGGTCGCGGTCTTCACCGCCTCCAATGCCGCGCGCTCATTGCCGTTATGGACGATCTCGATCGCCCCTCTCGCCTGCTCGCAGAGCCGGCAGATGCCGGAGAATCGGATCGAGGTGTGGCCGCCGTTGATGTGGCTGATCACGTCGGGATCGGCCTCCAGCACGATGTCCTCGTCGATCAGGCTGGAGCCCGCGATCGAAGGGCCCCCGGTGTGGATGATCGATTGCAGCCCGTATTTGCGCGCCCAATCGACATGCTTCTTCGCCTCGGGACCGGTGTTGACCGTGCCGAGGCCGATCTCGCCGATCATCTTGACGCCGGCGCGCGCCATCTCGGCATAATCCTCCTCGACCATGCTGGTCTCGGCGATCGGCGCGCCGGCGTGGATTTTCGCGCCGGTCGGGCGGAAATTCGCGAAGGTGCGCTGCGCCGTGATCGCCAGCGCCTTGACGCCGACCGGGTCCTTCGGCCGGCCGGGCAGATGCACCTCGCCGGCCGAGACGAAGGTGGTGACGCCGCCGTTCACGCAGGAATCGATCCAGCCCATCTGCCCCTGCCGCGGCGTCCAGTCGCCGAAGACGGGATGGCAATGGCTGTCGATCAGGCCGGGCGCGACCGGCGAACCCTGCGCGTCGATCACCATGTCGGCCCGCTCGCAATCGAGATCGGCCGCTTTGCCGATGGCGCTGATGCGGCCATCGACGGCGATGATCGCATCGGCGTCGAGGATCGGCTGGTTCAGGTCGCCCGAGAGCACGAGACCGAGATTGCGGATGACGAGCTTGCCCCTGGCCGGGCCTGAAGCGACGTCTTGAGCCATGCTGTCCTCCGCGGCGACCGGTCAGCCGAGACAGGCGCCGATTGCATGTGTAATAACAATCATGGAACAGCGCCCCGGCTGCTGGCAAGAGCCGATGGCCCCTCCTTCGGGCGCGGCGCGGGAACGGGATCGGGACCGATGACGCAAGGCGAGGACGGCGCGACGGAGGCGATCGACGTCGAGGCGCCCGCACGGGACGGCAGAGCCGCGCCCCGCAAGGCCGGCGCCAGCCCTGCCGGCGCGGCCGGCTATGTGCTCGACGAGCAGGTCGGCTTTCTGATGCGCCGCGCCCAGCAGCGCCACATCGCGATCTTCCAGCGCATCATGGGCGAGGACGGACCGACGCCGACCCAGTTCGCCGCCATGGCGAAACTCGCTGCGGGCGAGGAGATTTCGCAGAATTTGCTCGGTCGCATGACGGCGATGGACCCGGCCACGATCAAGGGCGTGATCGCCAGGCTGGAGGAGCGCGGGCTGGTCGAGCGCCTGCCGGACCCCGACGACCAGCGCCGCGTCCGCGTCCGCCTCACGGCCGAAGGCAGGGCCGCGATGCCGGCCTTGCTCGACAAGGCGAAGGCGATCTCGGCCGCCACGCTCGCCCCGCTCTCGCGCGAGGAGGCGGAGCGCCTGCTCGCCTTGCTGGCGCGGCTCGACTAGGCGGCGGAGGCCAGGAAAATCCGCTTGCGCAATTTTGTTTGTATACTAACAATAATCCTTGGCGACCGACCGGGGGAGCGGCAGGACCGAAGGCCGCAGGAAGGATGGCGATGACGAACGACAACATCATCGAGACCGACGTTGTGATTGTCGGGGCCGGTCCGTGCGGGCTTTTCGCGGTGTTCGAGCTTGGGCTTCTCGACATCAGGGCGCATCTGGTCGACATTCTGCCGAAGGTCGGCGGGCAATGCGCCGAGCTTTATCCCGAGAAGCCGATCTACGACATTCCGGGCTTCCCGGTCGTCACCGGCCAGGGGCTCGTCGACAATCTGGTCGAGCAGATCCGGCCGTTCGGCCCGACCTTCCATTTCAACCAGATGGTCCAGTCGCTGG
>JAKFWE010000070.1 GCA_021732895.1 Allobosea sp.
GGAAGGCCTCGCCATACCAGGACGCGGTGCCGACGATCGTATGCCCGACCGGCTTGTCGTAGGAACGTCGTCGCGAGGATCGTCGAGATCCGCCGCCGCGGAGCGCTGGGCAGCCACCGGCGTCGCGCTCGCAACAAGCGTGCGCGCGCTCGTCCCCGGGATAGAGGAGGGCTGACCATCGGTGCGCAGCGTCGCCAGCAGCAGCCTGTCGTCGGAGCCGCCGAGCGAGGCCTGGCCGAGATACTCGACGCGGACGCGCGCCGTTCCCAGATGCCGGAAGGCGAGCGCATCGGCAGTGCGCTGCGAAACGTCCATCACGCGCCCGCCATGGAACGGGCCGCGATCGTTGACGCGCACGATGATCGAGCGGTTGTTGAGCGCGTTGGTGACGCGGGCGTAGGCCGGCAGCGGCATGGTCGGATGCGCGGCGCTGATGCCGAACCGGTCATAGATTTCGCCATTGGCGGTGTGCCGGCCATGGAAGGCCTCGCCATACCAGGACGCGGTGCCGACGATCGTATGCCCGACCGGCTTGTCGTAGGGCGTGTAGCGCTTACCGGCGACCGAGTAGCTCTTGCCGATGAGGTGGCGACCGCCGCCTTTCGGAACAGCCTCGCCCTCCGCCACGACGCGCGGGCTCGCCGTGCCGTATTTCGGATGCGAGAACGCGCCGATTTCCTTGGATTTCCCGCCGCGGCGCGCAACCTGTTCGTTGGCGCAATTGGCGAGGAACAGACCGGCAAAGGCGACGCATGACAACCGTAGGACCCGAGCCGACAATGGCTGCGTCGGATTCGGAAAGCCTTCGCCTCGCATCATCCCGACATCCCGCTCGCTTGCGCCGGCAACCGCCCATCCCTGCCGCGACGGCGGCAAAGCGGGAGTTTCCGACCAATCCCGTTAAGAGATCGCTAAGCGGAACCGAATTGACGCTCGGCCGCCCGCAACTCTTCGCCATTGGGGCGTCGGCAAAGGTGTCGAAAATGCGGCAGGTGTCAATATCGCGACACGCATCGGCCATTTTGCGGGCCGGCGTGTCCCGTGCGCAACGGCGGCGGCGACGGCCGGGCCGGGTCTCAGTCGCCGATCCGGGCCACGCCGGTCTCGCCGTTGTCGCGAACCCAGCGCAGCTTGTTTCCGCCGAGATCGCTTATGGTGAAGCAGGAGGTGCGGCCATCGTACCAGGTTTCCCATTTCTGGCAGAGGTTCTTGCCGTCCACCCACCAGCGCCCCTTGTCGGACGGCTTCAGGAAACGCCCGAGCCCGACCGCCTCGCCCGAGCCGTCGATGTGGCCGTCGGGGCGGTAGAACAGCGGGAACTCCCCGCCGGCGGGAACCGCCAGATAGATGCGCTTGCCCGAGACAAGCTGCTTGAGCGACGCGCCCTCCACGGGCGTGTTCGCCTGCGTCTGGCCAGGGACCGAGAAGGCCAGGAAGCCGGCCATGGCGAGAAGAGCGACTTTGCGCATTGTTTCCGAACCCTCTCTCTGGATGATGCAGACGATACGAAGCGAACGTCGCGGCGGATGCGTGGCGGCAACCGCCCGGGGGTCTTCGAGTTCCGGAACCGGGCGTCGCAGCCGCGCGCCTCGCGACCTTGTGATCGTTTCTCGGCGACGGCCATCCGCGCCGGCCGACGGCTTCTGAACTCGCCCAAGCTCGCCATAACGGCGCTTGCCAAAACGGCGCCGCCCGGCCAAGACACGCTGCATCCGCGGCGGGCCGAAGCGTAATTCGGAAGGGTGGCCGAGTGGTTTAAGGCAGCGGTCTTGAAAACCGCCGTGGGCGCAAGCCCACCGTGGGTTCGAATCCCACCCCTTCCGCCATCACTCTTTTCGCCGCGCGCCCCTCTCACCACCTTGCACGGCAAGATCGCTTGGCGGTCTGAAGCTCGTTCTCCAGCGCCATTGCCAATTGGTCGTTAGGTGCTCTCCTGAATTTCGGCCCGGGAGAGCCGGACCCTTCTCAGGAGAAGGACCATCCGGCGCAGCCGCTCCAGCGAGGAGCGCGACAACGATTTCGCTCTGGATCCGAGTGAGTTATGGGCGAAAAGCGCGGCCGGGCCGCGCCGAGGCGCCATGAATGGGCTACGCGGCAATTCCTTCTCCGGCGCAGTTGCGGAGGCAGCGGCGAAGGGTAAATCTCCTCCTTGGCGCTGCGAATACAGAAAATCACGCTACTGGTTGCGAATTGAACCGCTTCCACGGGCGCTCTATGTAAATTGCTCGCGCAAACCAACGATTGCGAGCAGCGTGTGGCTATCCTGAACGTCATCGACCGCGATGGTCGCCCGCATGAACTCGAGGCCGTCGAGGGCTGGTGGGTCATGGAGATCCTGCGCGACTACAAGGTCGGGATCGAAGGCGTCTGCGGCGGCTCATGCGATTGCGCCACCTGCCACGTGGTCGTCGCGCCCGAATGGACGGGCCGGCTGCCGGAGCCGCGCGCCGAGGAGATCGACGCGCTCGACACCCTGCCGCTGATCGAGCCGACCTCGCGGCTCTCCTGCCAGATCATCTGGTCCGACGATCTCGACGGGCTGACCCTGACCCTGGCGGAGGCCGCCTGATGTCCGTCGCACCCAAGCGCCCGCCATTGCCGGCGATCCTGCTCGCCAACGACCTGCTCGAGGGCGACGTCGTCTTCGCGGCCGCCGACGCCGACGGCCTCGTGGCGTGGACGCGCGACCCGGCGCTGGCGCTGGTCGCCGCCGATGAGCCGGCCGCGCTGGCGCTGGAGTCGTTCGCCGCCGCCGAACTGGCCGGCAACCGCGTCGTCGACGCCTATCTCGTGGACGTCGCCCTCGAGAGCGGCGTTCCGGTTCCGCGTCATTTCCGCGAGCGCTTCAAGACGCTGGGTCCGAGCAACCGCCCCGATCTCGGCAAGCAGGCCGGCGACGGCATCGCTCCCGGCGCGAGGGCCTGACGATGTATCGCTACGATGAGTTCGACGCGCGTTTCGTCCGCGAGCGGGTCGCCCAGTTCCGCGACCAGATCGCCCGCCGGTTGGACGGCTCCCTGACCGAGGACGAGTTCAAGCCGCTGCGGCTGAAGAACGGGCTCTATCTGCAGCTGCACGCCTACATGCTGCGCATCGCCATCCCCTACGGCACGCTGTCCTCGCGACAGATGCGCCAGCTCGCGCTGATCGGCGAGCGCTTCGACCGCGGCTACGGCCATTTCACCACGCGCCAGAATCTGCAGTTCAACTGGCCGAAGCTGCGCGACGTGGCCGAGATCCTCGACCTGCTCGCCGATGTCGAGATGCATGCCATCCAGACGTCGGGAAACTGCATCCGCAACGTCACGGCCGATCATTTCGCCGGCGTCGCCAGGGACGAGATCGAGGATCCGCGCCCGACCGCCGAGCTGATTCGGCAATGGTCGAGCCTGCATCCCGAGTTCAGCTACCTGCCGCGCAAGTTCAAGATCGCGGTGACGGGGGCCGAGCACGACCGCGCCGTGATCAAGGCGCATGACATCGGCCTGCGGTTGCGCCGCCATCCCGACACCCTCGCGCCGTGCTATGAGGTCATCGTCGGCGGCGGCCTCGGCCGCACGCCGATGATCGGAAGGGTCGTTAGCGATTTCCTGCCGAAGGCAGATCTGCTCGCCTATCTGGAGGCGATAATGCGGGTCTACAATCTCGAGGGTCGGCGCGACAACAAATACAAGGCGC
>JAKFWE010000427.1 GCA_021732895.1 Allobosea sp.
GGGCGATACCGGCCATGTAGTGGCGGTGATCGGCGACGGCGCGATGTCGGCCGGCATGGCCTACGAGGCGATGAACAACGCCGGCGCGCTGGGCAAGCGCCTGATCGTCATCCTCAACGACAACGACATGTCGATCGCGCCGCCGGTCGGGGCGATGTCGGCCCATCTCGCCAGGCTGCTCTCCGGCAAGGCCTATCTCTCGCTGCGCGATCACGGGCGGCATCTTACGAAGCGCCTCGGGCGCAAGCTCGATTCGACGATCACGCGGGCGGTGGAGCACGCGCGCGGCTATCTCACCGGCGGCACGCTGTTCGACCAGCTCGGTTTCTACTATGTCGGGCCGGTCGACGGCCACAATCTCGACCATCTGCTGCCGGTGCTGCGCAATGTCCGCGACGCCGCCGAGGGGCCGATCCTCGTCCATGTCGTGACGCAGAAGGGCAAGGGCTACGCGCCCGCCGAGGCCAGCGCCGACAAGTATCACGGCGTCGTCCGGTTCAACGTCGCGACCGGCGCACAGGAGAAGGCCGCCGCGACCGCGCCCTCCTACACCAAGGTGTTCGCCCAGGCGCTGACGAAGGAGGCCGCGCGCGACGACAGAATCGTCGCCATCACCGCGGCGATGCCGTCCGGCACCGGGCTGGATGTCTTCGCCAGGGCGCACCCGACACGCTTCTTCGACGTCGGCATCGCCGAGCAGCACGGCGCCACCTTCGCTGCCGGCCTCGCCTGCCGGGGCTTCAGGCCGTTCTGCGCGATCTACTCGACCTTCCTGCAACGGGCCTACGACCAGATCGTGCACGACGTCGCGTTGCAGAAACTGCCCGTGCGCTTCGCCATCGACCGCGCCGGCCTCGTCGGCGCCGACGGGCCGACCCATGCCGGGGCCTTCGACACCGCCTATCTCGGGGCCCTGCCCGGTTTCGTCCTGATGGCCGCCGGCGACGAGGCCGAACTGGTGCATATGGTCGCCACGGCCGTCGCCCATGACGAGGGGCCGATCGCGCTGCGCTATCCGCGCGCCGACGGCGCCGGCGTGGCGCTGCCGGAGCTCGGCGCGCCGCTCGAGATCGGCCGCGGCCGGATCGTGCGCGAAGGCTCGCGCATCGCGCTGCTCAGCTATGGCGCGCGGCTCGCCCAGTGCCTGCTGGCCGCCGACGCGCTCGACGCGGCCGGACTATCGACCACGGTCGCCGACGCGCGCTTCGCCAAGCCGCTCGACCGCGCCCTGATCGCGCGGCTGGCCCGCCATCACGAAGCGCTGATCACGGTCGAGGAAGGCTCGATCGGCGGGTTCGGCTCGTTCGTCCTGCATGCGCTCGCGGAGGACGGGCTGCTTCAGCATGGTCTCAAGGTCAGGACGCTGACCTTGCCCGACCGGTTCCAGGATCACGACACCCAGGCCAGGATGTATGCCGAGGCCGGGCTCGACGCCGGATCCATCGCGGCCACCGCCATGGGCCTCTGTCGGCAGGGGCAGGCCGCCTTGCGTCCGACGCCGCGCCTTGCCCAGGCGGCGGCTTCCTGATTGTCTCTGGTCGAACAGAGCTTTCGATCCGCGGCGGCGCAGCCCCGCCGCCGACAAGGTCAGCCCATGCCCGCGCCTTTCCCGTTCTCGGCCATCGTCGCGCAGGACGAGATGAAGCGGGCGCTGCTGCTCGCCGCGATCGACCCCAGCATCGGCGGCGTGCTGATCTTCGGCGATCGCGGCACCGGCAAATCGACGGCGGTTCGGGCGCTGGCCGCGCTGCTGCCGCCGATGAAGGCGGTCGTCGGCGACCCGTATCGTCGCGCGCCCGATCCGGCGGTCAAGGGCCAGAAGACCCATCTCGTGCCGGTGCCGGTGGTCGATCTGCCTCTCGGAGCGACCGAGGACCGCGTCGTCGGCGCGCTCGATCTGGAGAAGGCGCTGGCAAGCGGCGAGAAGGCCTTCCAGCCCGGCCTGCTGGCGCGCGCCAATCGCGGCTTCCTCTATATCGACGAGGCCAACCTGCTCGAGGACCATCTCGTCGACGTGCTGCTCGACGTCGCGGCCTCGGGCGAGAACGTCGTCGAGCGCGAGGGACTGAGCATCCGCCATCCCGCCCGCTTCGTGCTGGTCGGCAGCGGCAATCCGGAGGAGGGCGAACTGCGTCCGCAACTGCTCGACCGGTTCGGGCTCTCCGTGGAGGTGACGACCCCGACGGACCTGGCCACCCGCGTCGCGGTGGTGAAGCGGCGCGACGCCTTCGACCGCGACCCCGAGAGCTTCCTGGCGGAATGGCGGCCGAAGGACGCCGCCATCGCCCGCAAGCTCGTCGCCGGGCGCAGGAGGCTGGCGACGGTCGCGACCCCGGACGCCGCCCTGCACCGCGCCGCCGAACTCTGTCTGCATCTGGGGGCCGACGGTCTGCGCGGCGAACTGACGCTGATCCGCGCGGCGCGGGCGCTGGCGGCGCTCGACGGCGCGCCGGCCATTCTCGACAGCCATATCCGCAGCGTCGCGCCGATGGCGCTGCGCCACCGGCTGCGCCGCAATCCGCTCGACGAGGCGCGCGCGACGTTGCGCGTCGAACGGGCGCTCGACGACATCTTCGGCCCGTGACGGGCCACGGCGAGCCCGCCGCCGGGACGCCCTCGCTCTGGCGGCTGGCGGAACTCTCCGCCGCCCTGCTGGCCCTCGACGGCGCGGCGCTGGGCGGGCTGAGCCTGCGCGCGCCGGCCGGGCCGGTGCGCGACGCCTGGCTCGCGCGCCTGCACGCCCTGATCGGAGACGCTCCCTTGCGGCGCATGCCGGCGGGCGTCGGCGACGAGCGCCTGCTCGGCGGGCTCGACCTCGCCGCGACGCTCGCCGCCAGCCGGCCGGTCGCCGGGCGCGGGCTGCTCGCCGAGGCCGATGGCGGGCTCGTACTGGCGGCGATGGCGGAGCGGATGAGCCCGGCGACGGCGGCCCGGATCTGCGCCGTGCTCGACGCCGCCGGCGTCACGGTCGAGCGCGACGGGCTCGCCGCCAGCGCGCCGGCCCGGTTCGGCGTCGTCGCCCTCGACGAGGGCGTGGCCGAGGACGAGCGGCCGCCGGCCGCGCTGGTCGAGCGGCTCGGGCTGAGGCTCGATCTCTCCGGGCTGTCGCATCGCGACATCGACGCGCCCGCCTTCGCCGCGCCGGACATCGTCTCGGCGCGCCGGAGACTGGCGTCCACGCGGCCGGAAGACGCGATCATCGAGGCGTTCTGCGCGGCGGGACAGGCGCTCGGCGTCGGCTCCGTCCGCGCGCCCCTGCAGGCGCTGCAGGCGGCGCGGATGCTGGCTGCGCTGATGGGACGCGACCTCGTCTCGCAGGAGGACGCGGCGCTGGCCGCGGCGCTGGTGCTGGCCCCGCGCGCGACGCAGGCGCCCGCGCTTCCCGACGATGCGCCCGAGGCCGAGCCGCCGCCCGAGCGGCCCGGCGACCAGCCGCAGCCGGACGACGCCAATCCGGAGCGCGAACAGCCGGCCGAGCTCGAGGAGATCGTGCTCGAAGCCGCGAAGGCGGCCATTCCGACAGGCCTCCTCGCGCAGTTGCTCGCCCAGGGCGGGCGGGTGCGCGCCAGGGCTTCGGGCCTGGCGGGCCAGTTTCAGAAGAAGGCGCTGCGGGGCCGCATCATCGGCTCGCGCTCCGGCGAGTTGCGCGGCGGGGCGCGGCTCGACGTGG
>JAKFWE010000429.1 GCA_021732895.1 Allobosea sp.
GGTCGCGGCCTCCAGCGCCACCGTCTTGGTCAGGCCGGCGATGCCGTGCTTGGCCGCGACATAGGCCGACTTGAACGGCGAGGCGACCAGCGCATGGGCGCTGGCCGTGTTGATGATCCGGCCGAACTTGCGCGCCTTCATGCCCGGCAGCGCGGCGCGGATCGAATGGAACGCCGCCGACAGGTTGATCGCGATGATCGCGTCCCATTTCTCGACCGGGAACTCCTCGATCGCCGAGACGAACTGGATGCCGGCGTTGTTGACCAGGACGTCGACCGAGCCGAACTCGGCCTCCGCCTGCGCCACCATCGCCGCAATCGCGCCGCCATGGGCCATGTCGGCCGCGCTGTAGCGCGCCTTCACGCCGAACTCGGCCTCGATCCCTGCGCGCTCGGCCTCGATCTCGTCGGGCTTGCCGAAGCCGTTGATGACGATGTTGGCGCCCTCCCGCGCATACCCCCGCGCGATCGCCAGCCCGATCCCGGACGTCGACCCCGTGACGATGGCCGTTCTTCCCTTGAGCATTCCCGAGCTCCAGATGTCAGACGAAAAACCATTGGAGGCCGGCCCGCGCCATTCCGCAGCGCCGTCACGCTTCGCGTCGCACGCGTTGCGCTGCGATATGCGGCTGCGATACGGGCGATGTCACCGGACAAGACAAGGCGAAAACATCGAAGTTGCGATTCGTTTCAGCGCCGCCTCAGCAGGATCGGGTTACGAGGCGGCGCGCGGGGCCTCGATGTCGCCATGTCCTGCCGAAGGCTCGAAAACGGGTTCCGGGAGGCTCTCGACGAGCCGGCCGAGCCCGGCGCTGTAGCGATCGCGCAGATCGACCCAGTAAGGGTGCTGCGCGTTGAACTTGGCGATCTGCCGCGCCGCGAGGCTGCCGGTCTCGTAGCGCAGCAGATCGATCGGCGGCGCCACCGAGAGGTTGCTGCGGATCGTTGCGTCGAAAGACAACAAGGCGAGTTTCGCCGCCTCGTCCAGACCGCTGCTCGTGGTCAGCGCGCGGTCCAGGATCGGCTTGCCGTATTTGGTTTCGCCAAGCTGCAGAAAGGCGTTCCGGCTCGACGCCTCGACGAAGTTTCCCGCCGTGTAGATCTGGAACAGGCGGTGCGTGTCTCCGGCGATCTGCCCGCCGACGAGGAAGGTCGCGCCGGGATCGCCATAGGGTTCGACGAAACTGCGGTTGGCGCGCATCACCTCGCGCAGGATCGCCCCGACGATCTGGGCGACGTCGAACAGGCTGCGCGCGGTCATGATGTCGGCGCCCGACCAATCGACGGCGCCGCCCTGGACGCCGGGCCGCCCGGCCGCCTGGCCGGCGTTCTGGCGGATCGTGCTGACGACGGCCTGCGTCGTCGCCAGGTTGCCGGCCGAAAGGATCGCGATCATGCGCTCTCCCGGCTGTTCGAACACCGTCAGTTTCTTGACGGTCGTGATCTGGTCGATGCCGGCGCTCGTTCTGGAGTCCGACGCGAGCACAAGGCCTTCCGGCAACCAGATTCCAAGACAGTAGGTCATGGCAGGGGGGACGCCGACGGTTGAGCGACCGTCATCGCCGGGCTTTGACCGCGGCCATGGCGCCGCATGTGGGAGCGCATCGCACGCAGGCTCGAAAAGCCCGATTGCCGGGCGATTTCCTCGGCTGGCATGTCTTTCCTGGCCAGCAGTCGCAACGACCGCTCGGCGCGCCGCCTCTGAACGAAGCGATAGGGCGATTCGCCGATCTGGGCATGAAACTCGCGCACGAAATGGAACAGGCTCAGGCCAGCCACCGCTGACAGCTCCTTCAGCGACAGGTCCCGTTCGAGATTGCCTTCGATATAGGCCAGGACCCGCCTGATCTCGACCCTGCGATAGGTGGTCTTCTCGGTTTGACGGGCGGCGCATCGCAAAAGGCTTCCAGCCAGTTGCGACATCGCGCTGTCGAGGAACAGCCGCGAAGCGGCGTCGTGGCGCGCCATCTCGATCCAGAGCGTCCGGCAGACGGCTTCCACGACATTGTTCTTGAAATAACAGCCGATGAGGGGCCTCAGCGCCGCCTCCTCATCGCCGAACAACTCGTCGTCGAGATCGGTCAGCATGCCGCCGGCCCATGTCAGCACGAGGAGGCGCGTCGGCCCGGCGATCTCGTATCGGACCTCCGTGCCGGGAGGGACCAGAAGAAAATCGCCGCGTCCGCGCTTCCGCTGGCGCCAGCCGTCGCCATAGTCGAACCGGGTCGGGCAGGCGGCCCTCAGCGGGAGGCCGAGAACCCAGTCCGACGACGCGACGTCGGTGAAGTCATGCGGCTTCTGATCGACGACGAACGCCTTGAAGCCTCTCCAGGGATGGGAGCGATGCTCCTGCGGAAAACGGGCATAGGCCGACGATCTGTAGAACTCGGCGAATGAACGGGGCTCGCGATGTGACGCGGTGCTCGGTGGCGACTGCATCGATTTTCTCCTTCCCCTCGACCTTAACGACGAATGGGCCTGGCGCAGAAGGCCCCGACCGTCGCTGGACGCGATCTTGCTGCATCGCCGTCCGTCTGCGGCGCAAAACCTTGACCACGCGTCATCGAAAGATGATTTGCGTTCCGCTAGCCTCTCGCAAGTGCAAAAAACCTGCGAGGAACGCCGTCGTGATGCGTGCTGTCCCAGATGTCTTCGGCCCGACGCCTTTTCAGCGCGAGACCGCGGCATGATCGACGCCTTCGGGTCGCGGCACGCGACCGCAAATCCCGCTGCGCTCGAGGCGTTCTCAGCCGCGGTCAAGGCGCTCGCCAGCCACAGGCCCGACGCACCGTCGCATCTCGAGGCCGCGCTGCGCGCCGACCCCGCGATGACGGCGGCCCATGCGCTCTCCGGCCTGGCGGACATCATCCTGGCGAGCGAGGAGCGTCTCGAGAGCGCCCGGGTCAAACTCGCCCGGAGCCGGACGGCGCTCGCGGGAAACGGCGAGGGAACCGCCTTCGAGCGGGCGCTGGTGACGGCGCTCGATCACGCCGTCGATGGGCGGCTGCGAGCGGCCGGCGACAGCCTCGACGATTTCCTCTACGGCGACCCCAACTCCTTCCTGGCGGCCAAGCTCGCTCAGGCGTTCCGCTTCCTGATCGGCGACGCCGATGGCATGGTCAGCCTGACCGCGCGCCTGAGCGTCGATTGCGAGCCGAAGAGCGCCGGATACGGGTATCTCCTCGGCTGCCATGCCTTCGGACTGGAGGAGATCGGACGGCTTCACGAGGCCGAAAGGGTCGGCCGGCGCGCGCTGGAGCTATGTCCTGACGACGCGTGGGGGCTGCATGCCGTCGCCCATGTCTACGAAATGCGCGGCCAGACCGCCGACGGCATCGCATGGCTCGAAGGCAGCCGCGACGTCTGGTCGCGCTGCGCCAGCTTCTCGCGGCATGTCGCCTGGCATCTGGCGCTGTTCGCGCTCGAAACCGGCGACCACGACGTCGTGCTGGCGATCTACGATCGCGACATCGCGGATGATCTCTCGGGCGATTTCCGTGATTTCGCCAATGCCGCCTCGGTGCTCTGGCGCTTGCGGCAGTTCGGCGTCGAGCCCGGGTCGGATCGGTGGGACAGGCTCGCGGACGTCGCCAGCCGCCACTCGCGAAACGCCACGCTCGTCTTCGCGCAGCTGCACGTCCTGATCGCCCTGATCGCGGCCGGACGTCTC
>JAKFWE010000508.1 GCA_021732895.1 Allobosea sp.
GGGATCGAGGGCTGCTCAGCGATCCCCCCGCCGACCAGCCCCCAAAATCGCCCCCAGCGACGCCGCCATCAATATCGGGGTGACGGCAGCACTTCTATCCGCATTTTTGCCCGGCCGAGCGATGGGTGTTTGTGGCGCGAGCCGGACCAGTCGGGTTAGGCGTGAGCAATTTCTGCATACGACCCCAAGCGGCTGTCGCCGTCGGCCAACAAGCGCTGAGCTCTGACCACCGGGGGATCGCTTGCCAGCGATCATCCCAGGCCGTCGCAGCAGCCAAGCCGCCGCCTTTCCTCAGTGCGCCATCGCCTTGACGATGTCGTCGGTGACCTTCTTGGCGTCGCCGAACAGCATCATCGTGTTGGGGCGGAAGAACAGCTCGTTCTCGACGCCGGCATAGCCTGCCGCCATGCCGCGCTTGATGAAGAGGACGGTCTTGGCTTTCTCGACGTCGAGGATCGGCATGCCATAGATCGGCGAGGCCTTGTCGGTCTTGGCGGCCGGGTTGGTGACGTCGTTGGCGCCGATGACGAAGGCCACATCCGCCTGGCCGAATTCCGAGTTGATGTCCTCAAGCTCGAAGACCTCGTCATAGGGCACGTTGGCCTCGGCCAGCAGCACGTTCATATGGCCGGGCATGCGGCCCGCGACCGGATGGATGGCGTATTTCACCTCGACGCCCTCCTTCTTGAGGATGTCGGCCATCTCGCGCAGCGCGTGCTGGGCCTGCGCCACCGCCATGCCGTAGCCCGGCACGATCAGCACCTTCCCGGCGTTCTTCATGATGTAGGCGGCATCGTCCGACGAGCCCTGCTTGACCGGCCGGGCCTCGACCGCGCCTGCCGGACCCGCCGCATCCTCACCGCCGAAGCCGCCGAGGATGACGGAGACGAAGCTCCGGTTCATCGCCTTGCACATGATGTAGGACAGGATGGCGCCGGACGAGCCGACGAGAGCGCCGGTGATGATCAGCGCCATGTTGCCGAGCGTGAAGCCGATGCCGGCCGCCGCCCAGCCCGAATAGGAGTTCAGCATCGACACGACGACGGGCATGTCCGCCCCGCCGATCGGGATGATGAGCAGCACACCGAGCGCGAACGAGACCAGCACGATCAGCCAGAAGACGACATGGCTCTCGGTCTTGAGGAAGATCAGCAGCAGCACGAACAGCGCGATGCCGAGCCCGATATTGATGCCGTGGCGCTGCGGCAGCATGATCGGCTTGCCGCTCATCCGCCCGTCGAGCTTGAGGAAGGCGATGATCGAGCCGGTGAAGGTGATCGCGCCGATGGCGACGCCGAGCCCCATTTCGAACAGGCTGGCGCCGCTGATCCGGCCGAGCTTGCCGATGCCGAAGGCTTCCGGCGCGTAAAGCGCGGCCGCCGCCACCAGCACGGCGGCAAGGCCCACGAGCGAATGGAAGAACGCCACGAGCTGCGGCATCTGCGTCATCTGCACGCGCCTGGCCATCACCGCGCCGATGCCGCCGCCGATCGCGATGCCCAGAAGCGTCAGGAACCAGCCCGAGAAGCCGGCTGGCGGGAAGAACAGCACCGTGGTGAGGATGGCGATGGCCATGCCGACCATGCCGTAGAGATTGCCCTGCCGCGACGTCGTCGGATGCGACAGGCCACGCAGGGCCATGATGAACAGGACGCCGGAGACGACGTAGAGAAGCGCCGAGAGGTTCGCGGCCATGACGCGGTCAGCCCTTCTTCTTGTACATCGAGAGCATGCGCTCGGTGACGAGGAAGCCGCCGAAGATGTTCACCGAGGCGAGGATCAGCGCCACGAAACCGAAGACCTTGGCCCAGAGCGGGCCGTCGCCGATCTGGTCGGCGGTCGAGACGCCCACCGCCAGCAGCGCGCCGACCACGATGACGGAGGAGATCGCGTTGGTGACCGACATCAGCGGGGTGTGCAGCGCCGGCGTCACCGACCAGACGACGTAGTAGCCGACGAAGCAGGCGAGCACGAAGATCGCGAGGCGGAACACGGTCGGATCGACGCCGCCCGTGGCGACGCTGGCGGCCAGCGCCGCCTGCTCGGCGTATTTCTCGGCGAGGTCGGCCGCCTGGCGCGCCAGCGTCGCCGCGTTGCGGGCCTGTTCGAGCGCCTGTTCGGGTGTCGGATTAGCCATTGGCAGCGCTCCCCTCGACAGGCGCGGTTTCGGCAGGCGCAGGCGCGGCCGCCGCAGGCGCGGCCTTGGCTGCGAAATTTGGATGGATCACGGCGCCATCTCTGGTGAGCGCGGTCGCCTTGACCAGTTCGTCGTCCCAATTGACGGCGAGCCGCTTCTCCTTCTTGTCGATCAGCGTCTCGACGAAGGCGTAGAGGTTCTTGGCGTAGAGCGAAGACGATGTCGCGGCGAGCCGGCCCGGCACGTTGAGATGGCCGACGATCCTGACGCCGTTCGGCGTCGTGAAGACCTCGCCCGGCCTGGCCAGTTCGCAATTCCCGCCGCGTTCGACGGCGAGATCGACGATCACCGAGCCCGCCTTCATGCTCTCGACCATCGCGGCCGAGATCAGCTTCGGTGCGGGCCGGCCGGGTATCAGCGCCGTGGTGATGACGATGTCCTGCTTGGCGATGTGGCTCGCGGTCAGCTCGGCCTGCTTGGCCTGATATTCCTTCGACATTTCCTTGGCGTAGCCGCCGGCCGTCTGCGCCTGCCTGAACTCGTCGTCCTCGACGGCGAGGAACTTGGCGCCCAGCGACTCTACCTGCTCCTTGGTGGCGGGGCGGACATCGGTGGCGGTGACGATCGCGCCCATGCGGCGCGCGGTCGCGATCGCCTGCAGGCCGGCGACGCCGACGCCCATGATGAAGATGCGCGCGGCCGGCACGGTGCCCGCCGCCGTCATCATCATCGGCAGCGCCCGGCCATATTCGGCCGCGCCGTCGATCACGGCGCGGTAGCCGGCGAGGTTGGCCTGCGAGGACAGCACGTCCATCACCTGCGCGCGGGTGATGCGCGGCATGAACTCCATCGCGAAGGCCATGACATCGGCCTTGGCCATCGCCTCGACCTGCGCTTCGGCCCCATAGGGGTCCATGATGGCGAAAACGAGCGCCCCCTTGGGCAGGCCCGCCATCTCGGCCTCGCCCGGGCGACGCACCTTGAGCACGATCGCCGCGCCCTTCAGCGCCTCGTCGGCGGTCCCGGCGATGGCGGCGCCGGCGGCCTCGTAATCGGCGTCGCCGATGCCCGAGGCGAGCCCCGCGCCGGCTTGCACGACGACCTCCGCCCCGAGGCCGATGAACTTGCGGACGGTGTCCGGCGTGGCGGCGACCCGGGTCTCCGACCCTTGCGTTTCGGCTGGAACAGCAATGCGCATGGGCGAACCGGACCTTTCAGGCTTGGAGGCGGGCGTCTCGGCGTCGGACCGTTCTGGAGGCGAGCCTCAGAGCAGGATCAGCGCGAGCAGGAGCAGGACGAATGGCGCCGCCGGCCCGCGCCAGCCGACGCCCCTGGCGGCAATTCCGACACCTGTCCCGACCAGCGTCAAGAGCGTGCCGAAGATGGCGAAGCCCCACGCCCCTTTCGCGCCGACGGCGAGCGCCAGGACGATGGCGAGGCAGGCCACGGTGCCGACCTCGGCGAAGTGGACGAAGCCCTTGTAGGTGCCTTCATGCGCCGGGTAATCCATCTGCGGAATGTCGG
>JAKFWE010000130.1 GCA_021732895.1 Allobosea sp.
TTTCCCTAACAGCCCGAGACGGTGACGGCGCGGGCCGCGACGGCGGCCGGCGGCGGCGCGCGCAAGGCCGACAAGCTGGTCGCCGACCAGCCGGTGATTTCCGCCCGCCAGGAGTTGCACGCGCCGATGTAGCAGCGGATCGGCGATCGCGAGGTCATCCGGGTTCGCCCCTTCGTGCGGCTCGCCTCGAACCTGTCCCTGACCAGCGGCGTCTACGCCCGCGATATTCCGCCCTTCAACCCGCTGCGCCTGTTCGCCGAGGGCGGCCAGCCCAATGAACGCTATGTCGAACCGCCGGCGGAGATCGCGGACGCCGACGTCACCATCGTCAAGCGGGATCTGGCGACGCTCACGCTCACATCGGCGAAATCGGTGCTGAGCGACGCCGACGTCATCGCCCAGATCGAGGAGGAGCGCGCCAACGCGGCCGCCGCCGGCCGCCGGCGCGCCTTGCCGCTGCCGCCGCAACTGCTGCTCAGCCGCACGCTCGGCGTCGCCGCGCCGGCCGAATCGGACCTTCTGGCCTATGCCCCCGCGACCGACGCCCGGTTTTCCGGCATCGAGGTCCGCGTGGTGCCGGAGAACGTCACCAATGCCCTGAAGACGCCGATCGCCGCTTCGCGCGAGCCCCTCGTCGAGGACAGGATCCTGCTGGCCAAGCGTGGCGAGAACTTCGAGCAGGTGCTGCGCGGCGCCGGCGCCGCGCCAGAGCAGATCCGGGCGATGATTCAGGCTTTCGGCGGCAGGGTCCGTCCGCAGGCCCTGCCCGACGGTCAGCTCATCCAGGCGCTGTTCGCGCCCGGGCCTCGCCCCGGCGACGCGCGCCAGATCGTGCGCGTCTCCCTGCTCAAGGACGGCCAGCCCGAGGCCACGGTCGCGATCAACGACAAGGGCGCTTTCCTGCCGGTCGCGCTTGCAAGACAGGAGCCGGCGGCCGCGCAGCGCAAATCCACCCGGGCGGAGGACGAGGACGAGGGCGACGGCGGCCGCGGCGGCGCGCGCCTTTACGAGAGCCTCTATGAAACCGCCTTGCGCCACGATCTTCCGCGTCCGCTGATCGACGATCTCGTGCGGATCTTCTCCTATGATCTCGATTTCCAGCAGCGCGTACACGGTGGCGACAGCCTCGAAGTCATCTTCACCGACCAGGAAGAGGGCGAGCGAGCCGAGATACTGTCCGCCTCGCTGACCGTCGGCGGCGAGACACGCAAGGTCTTCCGCTTCCACGCGCCCGAAGACGGGCTGATCGACTATTTCGACGAGGAAGGGCGCTCGCTGAAGAAGTTCCTGCTGCGCAAGCCGATCACCGACGCCGAGATGCGCTCGGGCTTCGGCATGCGCTACCACCCGGTGATGCGCTACTCGAAGATGCATACCGGCGTCGACTGGGCCAATCGCATCGGCACGCCCATCCTGGCCGCGGGCAACGGCACGGTGCTCAAGGCGGAGTGGGATTCGGGCTATGGGCGGCGCATCGAAATCCAGCACGCCAACGGCTACGTCACCACCTATTCGCACCAGTCCGGCTTCGCCAAGGGCATCGCGCCGGGGGCCAAGGTGCGGCAGGGCCAGGTCATCGGCTATATCGGCAACACCGGCCTCTCGACCGGGCCGCATCTGCACTACGAGGTCATGGTCAACGGCAATTTCGTCAACCCGATGAAGATCCGGGTGCCGCGCGGGCGTGAGCTCCAGGGCCGCACCCTGGCAGAATACAAGCGCCAGCGCGACGAGATCCAGGGCCTGATCGAGCGCTCCGGCGGCGCGGTCGCGCAACTGCGCTGACGGGGCGCGATCAGGCGAAGCCGAGCAGCGCCCTGATGTCGCCCGCCGTGACGCCGCCGGCCCTGAGATCGGCCAATGTCCGCGACCCGCGGCTCTTGGCCAGCTTTTCGCCGCCCTCGTCCAACAGCAGCCGATGAAAATGATAGAGTGGCGTCGGCAGGCCGAGCAGGCGCTGCAGAACCACGTGGATGTCGGTCGCGGCCTCGAGATCGCGCCCGCGCACGACATGCGTCACGCCCTGCAACGCGTCGTCGATCACCACAGAGAGATGGTAGCTCGTCGGGATCTCCCTGCGCGCGAGCACGACGTCGCCCCAGCGCCCGGGCGCAACGGCGACACGTCTCGTCGCTCCCGCATCGTCGAATGCGACATAGGCCGGTTCCGGTCCGGCCCGGTCCATGGCGAGCCGCAGAACGTGCGGCTCGCCGGCCGCGATCCGCGCCCGGACCGTGTCGGACGCGAGCGACCTGCAGGTCCCTGGATAAAGCGGCGCGCCATCGGGGTCATGCGGCCATGCCCGTTCCGGCGCCGTCGAACCCGCCGCCACGGCCCGCCTGATCTGTTGGCGCGAACAGAAGCACGGATAGACCACGTCCTGTCCGCGCAGGCGGCACAGCGCGGCGGCGTAGCTTTCGACATGCTCCGACTGCCGCCGCACCGCACCGTCGAAGCGCATGCCGAGCCAGGCGAGATCGTCATGGATCGCCTGCTCGAATTCCGGCCGGCAGCGCGTGATGTCGATATCCTCGATCCGCAGCAGCAGACGCCCGCCCATCCGGTCGGCGAAGCTGCGGTTCGTCAGGGCGCAGAGAGCGTGGCCGAGATGCAGCAATCCGTTCGGGCTCGGCGCGAACCGCAGCACGGGCCTTTCGCCGCCGGGGAGAGAACTCGTCATGACGCTTCTCTATGGGCGTCGTCCGCGGCCGCCAAGAGCATGTCCGGAACGTCATGGCCATGGCGTCGGCGGATGCCTCACGGTCCTGCCGGAGGCCGTCGCACGCCGTGCCGAAGGTGAGCGCGATGGACAAGATCACCTGCGACGCCGATCTTGAGGCGGGCATGGCCGCCCTGCGCGCGCTCGGCCCGCATTGGGGCGCGCTGATCGACCGGACCGGCCTGCCGCCGCTGCGCCGGCGCGAGGGCGGCTTTTCGGCGCTCGCCTCGATCATCGTCTCGCAGCAACTCTCGGTCGCCAGCGCGCGCGCCGTCTGGCTGCGGGTCGAGACCGTGCTGGCGCCGTTGACGCCGGCCCGTATTCTGGCCGCGAGCGACGAAGAGATGCGCCTTTCGGGCCTGTCGCGCCCGAAGCAGCGCACCTTGAGGGCGCTCGCCGGCGCGGTCGGCTCGGGCGATCTCGCGCTCGGGTCGCTGGAAACCGCGACGCCGGCGGAGGTCCATGCGCGCCTGACGGCCGTTTCCGGCATCGGCCCGTGGACGGCGGACGTCTACCTGATGGTCTGCCTCGGCCACCGCGACGGCTTCTGCGCCGGCGACCTCGCCATCCAGGAGGCGGCGCGCGCCGCCTTCGGGCTGGCGGCCAGGCCCGACGCCGCCGAAATGGCGCGTCTGGCGGAGGGCTGGCGACCCTGGCGCGGCGTCGCGGCCCGCCTGCTCTGGGCCTATTACGCCACCATGAAGCGCCGCGAGGGCGTGGCTACCCCCTGACGTGCTTCAGCGCGGCCTGCGTCGCGGCGCGCAGCAGCGCCAGGTCGCTCATCACCGTGACGAAGCGCGCGCCCATGTCGACGAAAGCCTTCGCGCGCTCGGCCGACTGGGCGTAGATTGCGGTCGGCTTTCCCGCAGCCGAGGCGCGCGCGATGATGTGCGCGATCGCATCGTCGACCTCGCGCGAGGTCGACGATGCGATCGCGC
>JAKFWE010000455.1 GCA_021732895.1 Allobosea sp.
CGTAATGATGCTCGTCATCGGCCGGTTTGTCGGCGGCGCGCACGGCGAACCAGGTGAACAGCGTCGAGCCGATGTCGATCAGCCCCTGCAGGGCGTCGGTGAGGAGCGCCAGCGACCCGGAGAGAACCGCCGCGACCCCCTTGGCGAGCGTCAGCAGCAGCGTCGCCATCACCGACAGCATGGCGGCGCGCTGCTTCAGCGCCGAGGTCGCGACCCGGTCGAGGCGCGGGCTGCCGTCGCCTTGCGTCTGGTTCATGGCCTTCGCGCGCGCCGCCCCTTGGAAAGCGCCGGGTTTGGCCCGATCTAGAGGCGAAATCAACCCGCGCACCAGCGAAACGAGAGGCTGCCCCGATGCGATATCTCCACACCATGGTCCGCGTCGGCGATCTCGACGCCGCGCTGGATTTCTACGTGACCAAGTTCGGGCTGGTCGAAACCCGCCGCATCGAGAGCGAGAAGGGCCGGTTCACGCTGGTCTTCCTCGCTGCGCCCGACGATCTCGACGCCGTGAAGGCGACGGGCTCGCGCGGCCGGCCGACGCTGGAGCTGACCTGGAACTGGGATGCGGAGACCTATACCGGCGGCCGCAATTTCGGCCATCTCGCCTATGAGGTCGACGACATCTACGCCGCCTGCCAGAAGCTGATGGACGCCGGGATCACCATCAACCGCCCGCCGCGCGACGGCAACATGGCCTTCATCCGCTCGCCCGACAACATCTCGATCGAGCTGCTCCAGAAGGGCGAGCCGAAGCCGCCGGCCGAGCCTTGGGCGAGCATGGCGAATACGGGGGCGTGGTAGCCCACAGCGATTTGCCGGGCGATCCGCTCCTTGATATCATGATTTGATATCAGGGGCGTGCTATGGGAATTCTCGTCCGCGACGAAGAAATCGACGCCAAGGTGCGTGAACTGGCGCGGCGCTACGGAACGACACTGCAGGCCGCGATCGGCCGAGCGGTGGATAATGATTTGAAGCGGCTCGATGAACGCAGGGCGCGTATCGAGAATGCGTTTCGACGCGTGCAAGAGCGTGTGGCGGCATTTCCAATCATGGATGACGGGATGACGCACAAGGAATTCTTCGACCGTGAATATGGCGACGCCTGATGTTTCTAGATGCGTCCGTGCTCGTCGCTTCGATTGCCGGTGAGCCAGAGGCCGCGTCGATCAAGACAGCGGCTCTCGACGCCGCCGCGCTTGTGACGTCTCCGATCGCCGTGTTCGAGACGTCGTGTCGTCTTGCGAAGCTCCTCGGCGTCACGATCGTCCAGGCTTACGAGATCGTCATTGAATTCTTGGCGGACGCAGACGTGACGTTGGCGGTGATCGATGCGACGACCAACGCTGCCGCCCACCTCTGCGCCTCACGCTACCATCACCTGACCGGCCATCCCGCCCGGCTGAACATGGGCGACTGCTTCGCCTATGCCGCCGCGAAGACGTCCGGGCTCAAGCTCGCCTACAAGGGCAACGATTTCGTCCATACCGACATTGACGGGGTCCGTTTCGGACCCTGACGGTCGGCGGAGCATGCGCTCATGACCAAGCCTCTCCTCGGCGCGCTGGCCGACGGCGCGCCTGTCCACGAGGTCACGCTGCGCTCGGCCGCGGGCGCGCAGGCGACGGTCATGGAATGGGGCGCGGTGCTGCGCGATCTCGTCGTCCCCCGGCCCGGCGGCGGTTCTCAACGCGTCGTGCTGGGCTTCGACACTCTCGCCGACCATGTCGCCCATTCGCCGCATATGGGCGCGATCGCCGGCCGCTACGCCAACCGCATCGGCGGCGGCCGCTTCACGCTCGATGGCAAGGCCTGGCAGGCGCCGCTGAACCAGAACGGCCGGCATTCGCTGCACGGCGGCGGGCAGGGGTTCGGCAAGCGGCCCTGGACGATCGTCCATCATGACGCGGCGAGCGTGACGCTTGCCCTGGTCTCGGCCGATGGCGACGCCGGCTATCCTGGCACGCTTTGCGTCTGGTGCCGCTACAGCCTGCTCGGCGAAGCCACGTTGCGCATCACGCTGTCGGCGACGACGGATGCGGCCACGATCGTCAACCTCGCGCACCATTCCTACTTCAATCTCGATGGCGGCCCCGACATCCTCGATCACGAACTGGAAGTCCGCGCCAACCTGATGACGCCCGTCGACGCCGACCTGATCCCCGACGGCTCGCTCGCCCATGTCGGCGGCACGCCTTTCGATTTCCGCAAGAGCCGCCCGATCCGCCTGGCGGCGCCGGATGGCGGGCGCGTCTGGTACGACCATAACTTCATGCTGCGTCGCGACCGTCGCGAGATCGACGCGGCCTCCGGCCTCGAACTCGCGCATGCCGCGACCCTGCGCTCGCGCCGCAGCGGGCTCGCAATGCAGCTCTGGACCACGGAACCGGCCCTTCAGGTCTATGACGGGTTCAAGCTGAACACGCCGGTCCCCGGCCTCGACGGCGCGCCCTACGGCGCCAACGCCGGGATCGCGCTGGAGCCGCAGCATGCGCCGGATTCGCCGAACCTGCCGCATTTCCCCTCGACCGTGCTGCGCCCGGGCGAGGTCTACCGGCAGGTCAGCGAATACCGTTTCGGCGGCTAGCGGGCCATGGCCGGCGTCTTCTGCCTCGGCATCGCCACGCTCGACTACGTCTACGGCGTCGAGTCCATGCCGACGCGCGGCGAGAAATACCGCGCCCGCGATCTCGCCGTGGTCGGCGGCGGCTGCGCCGGCAACGCCTCGGTCGCCATCGCCCGCCTCGGCGGCCGCTGCTGGCTTGCGACCCGGCTCGCGGACGACCTGACCGGAGATCGCATCATCGCCGATCTGGCGGCCGAAAGCGTCGAGGCGGGCCTGTCCCTGCGGGCGCGCGGCCTGCGCTCGCCGGTCTCCGCCATTCTGGTCGATGCGCAGGGCGAGCGCATGATCATCTCCTATTCCGACCCGGCCATGCCAGAGAGCGCCGATTGGCTGCCGCCGCGTCTGCCGGACGGCGTCGGCGCCGTCCTCGCCGACACGCGCTGGGGCGAGGGCGCTCTCGCAGCGCTCGGGCTGGCGCGGCGGGTCGGCCTGCCTGGCGTTCTCGACGGCGACCGCAGGCCGCCCCATCCCGACCTGGTCGCGACCGCGAGCCATGTCGCCTTCAGCGCCCAGGCGTTGCGCGAAATCTCGGGCGAGGACGACCCCCGGGCCGGCCTCGCCAGGCTGGCGCGGGACGTCCCGACCTGGCTCGCGGTCACGCTGGGCGGCGACGGCGTGCTGTTCATGGCGCAGGACGGCGTCGTCCACGTTCCCGCCTTCGCCGTGGAGACGGTCGATACGCTGGGCGCAGGCGACGTCTGGCACGGCGCCTTCGCGCTGGCGCTGGCGGAGGGCCGCGACGAACGCGCCGCCATCCGCTTCGCATCGGCGGCGGCCGCCCTGAAATGCACGCGCTTCGGCGGCCGCCTCGGCGCGCCGACGCGCGACGAGGTCGAGCGCTTCCTCGCGGAGGCGGGATGAGGCGGCGGGGCGAAGGCGCCTGAAATTTAGGCGACTGGGCCGATCGAGACGCTTGCCCGGCAAAGCGCCGCGCGGGACATTGTCCCGGTCCGTCATCTCCAGGCCCGTCGATGTTCGCGCCGCCCGTTCCCGCACCCGCCGATCCGCTG
>JAKFWE010000090.1 GCA_021732895.1 Allobosea sp.
TTTCTTCTGGCCGTCGAGCGCGGCGGTGAAGCTCTCGACGCGCTGGCCGGCGATCTTGGCCTCGTTCTCCAGCGTGCGCACGGCGCGCTCGGAGGCGGCGCGAAGCTGGCCCCCTATATCGGCGAGCTGGGCGCTGAGTTCCTTGATGCGCGGGTGCTCCGGCAGGAGGGCGCGCGATTCGAGCGCGATCTGGGCGCGCAGCGTGACGCGCTGCTCGATCAGCCGGCGCACCAGCTCGTTGTTGGCGACGTCGGGAATCTCGAAAGTGCGGCCCTGCCTGATCGCCTCCCGGATGATCCCGGCCTTGGCCTGCGCCTCGGCCTGCTGGGTGCGGGCGCTGGAAAGCTGGGTCGAGAGATCGGCCAGTTGCTGGGAGGTAATGGTGGTGTTGTTGGCGCCGACGAGGAGGCCGTTGACCGAGCGGAAGGTCTCGACCCTGGCCTCGGCTTCGGCGACGCGGGCGCGCAGCGGCTCGATCGTGGTGGAGAGCCAGGACGAGGCGCTGCGCGCGGTGTCCTGCTTGGCCGCCTCCTGCATTTCGAGATATGCAGCGGCGATCGTATTGGCGCCCTTGGCCGCCAGCGCCGGGTCCTGCGAGGTGAACTCGACCGCGACGATGCGCGAGCGCCCGACCGGGAAGACCAGCAGCCGGTCGTAGTATTTCTCCAGCACGCGTTCTTCGGGCGAGCGATCGGCCGGATGGGCGCCGAGCCCGATCAGCACGCCGAGCTTCTTCAGCGCGTTGAGCGCCCCCGCCCCCGAATCGAATTCGGGGTTGCCGACGAGCCCGATGCGCTTGATCGCCTCCCGCGCCAGATCGCGCGACATTACGACCTGAACCTGGCTCTGCACGGCCTCGGGGTCGAATTGCTGACCGGAACTCTCGCCGCCGGCCTGGCCCGGACGCGTGTAGAAGCTGTCGCGATTCTCCAGAAGGATGCGCGCCTCGCCCGTGTAGCGCGGCGAAATCAGGTTGACCGCCACGAAGGAAAGACCGAGCGCAGCGAGCGTCGGGGCCAGAATCCAGACCCGGCGGCGTTTGATCGCGGCCCAGAGGGCGGAGAGATCGAGCATCTCGCCCCGCCCCTCGCCCGCATCCCGCATCTGGCTGTCGCTTTGAGCGGTCATGACCCATCCATTCACGCAAAACCTGCGCGCCCCGGACAGGGCGCTGCGAGGATGAAAGCGGATTAAGGTTATTGGCTGGTTAAGGCAGGCGCTGACGCAGCGTCGCGACCGGCGCCGGCCCGCGTCCCCGATCAGGCTTTCTTAACCATATCGGGCCACCCTCGGATCAGGGTTTTCGACGGGTGTGAACAGTCATGAGTCGCTGCATCGTCTCTCTCGCTCTTGTCGCCGCGATGGCGGCGAGCGGCTGCGCGCCGCGCTACGTCGCCGCCGAATTCAGCGTCGGCGAGGCCGGCGCGCCCTATCGGCTCGCCAGCGGGGACCGGCTGCGCATCATCGTCTTCGGGCAGGACAACCTCTCCAACGTCTACGCCGTCGACGGCGCCGGGCGCATCTCGATGCCGCTGATCGACACGATCGACGCCAAGGGCCGCACGACGCAGCAGCTCGAGCGCGCCATCGAGGCCAAACTGCGCGGCGGCTATTTGCGCGAGCCGAAGGTTTCGGTCGAGATCGACGCCTACCGGCCCTTTTTCGTGCTCGGCGAAGTCGCCAGTTCCGGTCAGTACCCTTATGTCAACGGCATGACGGTGCAGACGGCGGTGGCGATCGCCGGCGGCTTCGGCCCGCGCGGGCAGCGCGACTACGCCGAGGTGACGCGGCAGATCGATGGGCAGATCGTCGTCAGCGCCGTGCCGATCACCTATCCGGTCCAGCCCGGCGACACGATCGTCATCAAGGAACGCTGGTTCTGAGCGCGTCGGCCGGCCTCGTCGGAGATATTCGCGCCATGACCGAGCCGGACGGCATTGCGCCGCTGCGCATCCTGCATGTCTTCCGCGCGCCGCTGGGCGGGCTGTTCAGGCATGTGCTCGATCTGGCGCGCGGCCAGATCGCGCGCGGGCACGCCGTCGGGGTCTTCTGCGATTCGACCACCGGCGGCGAACGCGCCGACGCCGTTTTCGCGGAACTCGGCCCCGATCTCGCCCTCGGGGTGACGCGCGTGCCGATGTCGCGCTATCCCAGCCTGACCGATGCGAGGGCGCTCGCCAGCGCGGTCTCGACGCGCCGGCGGCTCGCCCCCGACATCGTCCACGCGCACGGCTCCAAGGGCGGCGTCTATGCGCGCCTGCCCGCGCTCGCCGCGGCCGGCCGACGCTACGCCACCGCCTACACGCCCCATGGCGGCAGCTTCAACTACAAGCCCGGCGGAACCGAACATCGCGTCTACATGAGCGTCGAACGCCTGCTCGAACGCGCGACCGACATGTTCCTGTTCGAAAGCGCCTTCATCGCCGGGCGCTTCGAGGCGCATGTCGGGCACAAGCCGCGCACCGACCACCGGATCGTGCTGAACGGGATTTCAGAGGCCGAGTTAGAGCCGATCGACCATGCGCAGGCGATGTTCGAGCTCGTCTATCTCGGCGAACTCCGTTCGGCCAAGGGCGTCGATACGCTGATCGAGGCGCTCGCCCTGCTGAAGGACCGCGACGGGCTGACGCCTCGCCTCCTGATCGTCGGCTCCGGTCCGGACGAGGCGCTGCTGCGAAGGATGACCGTCGATCGCGGCGTCGCCGGTCAATGCGCGTTCCGGCCGCCGGGCCCGATTCGCAATGCGCTGTCGCAGGCGCAGGTGATGGCGATTCCGTCGCGAGCCGAATCGCTGCCTTACGTCATCCTGGAGGCCGCCGCGGCCGCCCAGCCGCTGATCGCGACCGATGTCGGCGGCATCGGGGAGATCTACGGGCCCGATCAGGCGCACCGGCTGATTCGCCCGGACGACGCGGCGCTGCTCGCCACGACGATCCGCGCCATGCTGGAGATGCCCGAGCCGGAACGGCAGGCGCAGGCGGCGAAGCTCGCCGCCCATGTCCGTGCGCATTTCTCGCTCGACGCGATGATCGACGGCGTGCTCGCGGCCTATCGCGACGCGCTCGCCGCCCGGCGCGGCGGCTGAAGCGCGGGCATGCCGGGCCGCCTCAAAGCAGCTTCAGCGCGACGACGCCGACGATGACGAGCGCCACGCCGGCCCAACCGGTCGGCCGGATACGCTGGCCGAACGCGAGCGCGCCTACGATGGCGGTTATCACGAGCCCGGCGCCGCCCCAGACGGCGTAGGCGACCGACAGGTCCATGCCGCGAATCGCCTGCGCCAGCGCGGCGAAGGCGCCGATCACCAGCAGCACGCCGGCGGCTCCGTGGAGCCGGCGCCGCATGCCGTCGGACAATTTGAGCAGAACGGTGCCCGAAACCTCCAGCAGAACCGCCAGCAGGAGCCAGCCGACCGCCAAAGTCTGCGGCAGCAGGGGGGAGATCATGCCGGCCTCCCCATCCTGTCGCCCGCCGCCGAGGCGACGCCGCGTTCGAGCAGGATGATGCCGGCGATGATCGAGGCCAGCGCGACGATGCGCATGACGCTCAGCTCCTCGTCGAACAGAAGATGGCCGATCGCGGCGATGCCGACGATGCCGAGCCCCTCCCAGACGGCATAGGCGACCGCC
>JAKFWE010000191.1 GCA_021732895.1 Allobosea sp.
AAGCCCCGCCCGTCTCGGCCAAAACCTTCGTGATCGCAGCCGTCAAAGACGTCTTGCCATGATCGACATGGCCAATCGTCCCGATGTTGCAATGCGGCTTCGTGCGAGCGAATTTCTCTTTGGCCATCGTAGCCTCCGTCCGTCAGATCGTTTTCAGGTCGAATTGGGGTTCAGCTTTGCAGGATCAGGCGTATTTGGCCTGGACCTCGGCGGCGACCGCCGAAGGAACCTGCTCGTAGTGGTCGAACTGCATCGTGTAGTTGGCGCGCCCCTGGCTGAAGGAGCGCAGCTGGTTGACGTAGCCGAACATGTTGGCGAGCGGCACCATCGCGTTCACGACGACCGCGTTGCCGCGCATGTCCTGGCCCTGAATCTGGCCGCGCCGCGAGTTCAGGTCGCCGATGACGGAGCCGGTGTAGTCCTCCGGCGTCACCACCTCGACCTTCATGATCGGCTCGAGCAGCACCGAGCCGGCCTTTTGCAGGCCTTCGCGAAGGCCGGCGCGGGACGCGATCTCGAAGGCGAGCGCCGAGGAGTCGACCTCGTGGAAGGCGCCGTCCGTCAGCGAGACCTTGACGTCGACGACCGGGAAGCCGGCGAGCACGCCGGAACCGATCACCGAGTTCAGGCCCTTCTCGACGCCGGGGATGTACTCCTTCGGCACCGCGCCGCCGATGATCTTCGACTCGAACTCGAAGCCCTTGCCTGTCTCGTTCGGCTCGACCGTGAACTTGACGCGGGCGAACTGGCCCGTGCCTCCGGTCTGCTTCTTGTGGGTGTAATCGACATCGACCTTCTTGGTGATGGTCTCGCGATAGGCCACCTGAGGCGCGCCGATATTGGCGTCCACCTTGTAGGTCCGGCGCAGGATATCGACCTTGATGTCGAGATGCAGCTCGCCCATGCCCTTGAGGATGGTCTGGCCGCTCTCCTGGTCGGTCGAGACGCGGAAGGACGGGTCCTCGTTGGCGAGCTTCGACAGCGCCAGACCGAGCTTTTCCTGGTCGGCCTTCGATTTCGGCTCGATCGCGATCGTGATGACCGGCTCGGGAAACTCCATCCGCTCCAGGATCACGGGCTTGGCGAGGTCGCAGAGCGTGTCGCCGGTGCGCACATCCTTGAGGCCGGCCAGAGCGACGATGTCGCCGGCATAGGCCTCCTTGATGTCCTCGCGGTTGTTGGCGTGCATCAGCAGCATGCGGCCGACGCGCTCTTTCTTGTCGCGGGTCGAGTTGATCACGCCCGTGCCGGTCTCGACCTTGCCCGAATAGACCCGGCAAAAGGTGATCGTGCCGACGAACGGATCGTCCATGATCTTGAAGGCGAGCATCGAGAAGGGGTCCTCGTCGGTCGGATGACGGACGGTCTCTTCCTCGGTCTTGAAATCGATGCCCTTGATCTCGCCGCGATCGGTCGGCGACGGCAGGAAATCCACCACCGCGTCGAGCAGCGGCTGGACGCCCTTGTTCTTGAAGGCCGAGCCGCAGAGCACGGGGTGGAAGGCGCGGCGTTGCACGGCGGTGCGGATCAGCCGACGCAGCGTCTCCTCGTCGGGCTCGTTGCCCTCGAGATAGGCTTCCATCGCCGCATCGTCCATCTCGACGGCGGCCTCGAGCAGGGCGTGGCGGTATTCGGCGGCCTTGTCGGCCAGGTCGGCCGGGATCGCCTTCTCCTCGAACGTCGCGCCCAGCGCCTCGCCGTTCCAGACGATCGCCTTCATCTTGATCAGATCGACGACGCCGACGAAGTCCGACTCGGCCCCGATCGGGACCTGAAGGCAGACCGGCTTGCCCGCGACGCGGTCGATGATGTCCTGGACGCAGCGATAGAAATCGGCGCCGATCTTGTCCATCTTGTTGACGAAGACGATGCGCGGCACGTCGTATTTGTCGGCCTGGCGCCAGACGGTCTCGGTCTGGGGCTCGACGCCCTGGTTGCCGTCGAGCACGCAGACGGCGCCGTCGAGCACGCGCAGCGAACGCTCGACCTCGATGGTGAAGTCGACATGGCCGGGGGTGTCGATGATGTTCAGGCGATGGTCGCGCCACAGGCAGGTGGTGGCTGCGGACGTGATCGTGATGCCGCGCTCCTGCTCCTGCTCCATCCAGTCCATGGTGGCGGCGCCGTCATGGACTTCGCCGATCTTGTGCGACTTGCCGGTGTAATACAGCACGCGCTCGGTCGTCGTGGTCTTGCCGGCGTCGATATGCGCCATGATGCCGAAATTGCGGTATCGGTCGATGGGATGAGTGCGGGCCATGGGAGCGCTTCCGTCTTTCCTAAATCCGACGAACGGTTACCAGCGGTAATGCGAGAAGGCGCGGTTGGCTTCCGCCATCCGGTGCGTGTCTTCACGCTTCTTGACCGCGTTGCCGCGGTTGTTGGCTGCGTCCATCAGCTCCGAGGAGAGACGCTCGACCATGGTCTTGTCGTTGCGCCCGCGCGCGGCGGTGATCAGCCAGCGGATCGCCAGGGCCTGACGGCGCTCGGTGCGAACCTCGACCGGAACCTGGTAGGTCGCGCCGCCGACGCGCCGCGAACGCACCTCGATCGCCGGAGCGACGTTCTCGAGCGCGCTCTTGAACACGGCGAGCGGGTCGCTCTTCAGCTTGCCCTCGATGATCTCGAAGGCGCCGTAGACGATCCGCTCGGCGGTCGACTTCTTGCCTTCGTACATCACCGAGTTCATGAACTTCGTCACGATGACGTCGTGGAACTTCGGATCGGGAATGATCTCGCGCTTTTCGGCGCTGTGGCGGCGGGACATCGTGTAGTCTCCGTGAAATCGTCAACGCTGCGAACGGGCCTGGGCTGATCGCCCTGCCCGTCTGGCAGAACTCACTTCGGACGCTTGGCGCCGTATTTCGAACGACGCTGCTTGCGGTTCTTGACGCCCTGGGTGTCGAGCACGCCGCGCAGGATGTGGTAGCGCACGCCGGGAAGATCCTTGACGCGGCCGCCGCGGATCATGACCACGGAATGTTCCTGCAGGTTGTGGCCCTCGCCCGGGATGTAGCCGATCACCTCGAAGCCGTTGGTCAGGCGAACCTTCGCGACCTTGCGGAGCGCCGAGTTCGGCTTCTTCGGCGTGGTGGTGTAGACGCGCGTGCAGACGCCGCGCTTCTGCGGGCAGTTCTCGAGCGCAGGCGCCGTGTTGCGCGCCTTGACGGGCGTGCGCGGCTTGCGGATCAGCTGGCTGATTGTCGGCATCGGTAAAGGCCTCTCGCTCGCTCGAGCGCTTGGAACATCTCTGGTGTCTTCCGGCGGCGTCCGGGGCACGGCAAAAACGAAACCGCGCCATCGGCCCCCGGCAGGGTGGCCTCAGGCGCGTCCGCCAGCAGAGGAGCGCGGTCGCCCGCGCTCATGCATCTCGCCATGTCGTCGTCAGACGCAGGAATCACGAGGGCGTTTCGGTCGCGACATTCGCCGGCAACAAGGCAGGCGACAAACGTGTCCGACGACCCTCGACAGTGGCGCGCTTATGACTCGGGCGGGGATTCGCGTCAACCCCGGATTTCCGGGCCGGGCCTCGCGGGAAGACGCTGGACATCGGATCGCCGTTTCAACGATAGATGCGTGCTGTCGGCGGTGAACCAATCTGCGGTCCAACG
>JAKFWE010000452.1 GCA_021732895.1 Allobosea sp.
CTCCAATGCTGCATTGCAACACCGGCGGCGCTCAGATGGTGCGGATCATGGTCGCGCGCAAGATGGCGGCCGCTCCACCCATCGACGTTTGTCCGCCAGATCGCCTCGCCATGAAATCTCGCCCATGTCGCTCCCGCAGGGTTTCGCCAGGCCGGTTAAGCGACTAATCTCGTTGATACAGAGGGAACCGTTCAAGGTCCTTCCGCGTTGGAGAGGAAAGGAGATGTTCTCATGATCAAGACCCTTACCATCGCTGCCGCACTCGCTGGCGCCGCCGTCTTCGCATCGCCTGCGAGCGCCGCGCCGCTGGCCGCGACCTCGACTTCGGCGGCCGCGCTGGCGCAGAACGGCTCCGACCTCGCGCAGACGGTCCAGTATCGTCGCTATGGCGGCTATCGCGGCGGCCCGCGCTACGGCTATCGCGGCGGTTACCGCGGCGGTCGCGGCGCGGCGGTCGGCGCCGGCATCGCGGCCGGAGCGCTCGGCGCCCTCGCGGCCGGCGCGTTGCTCGCGCCCGGACCGGTCTACGCCGCCCCGGCGCCCGTTTATGGCGGCCCGATCTACGCTTCGCCCGACGCCGACGAGATCGCCTACTGCTCGCGCCGCTTCCGGACCTACGACCCCGAGACCGGCACCTACATCGCCAGTGGCGGCATCGTCAGGGCCTGTCCCTGAACGCCTGACGGCGACTGACGACCGAGCCTCCCCGCGGCTTCGCGGGGAGGCTTTTTCGTGAGCGGACGGCGGCTGCTCGCGGCCACCCAGGCCGGATTTGCTGGCGGAGGATGCGCTCCGCTGATCTAGATGGGGCGACGAGCCTCGCGGAGCCGCGCATGATTTCAGCCCTCACGCTTCTCCTCGCCTGCCAGCTCGCCGGCGAGGCGCTGGCGCGGCTGACCTCGCTGCCGGTTCCAGGGCCGGTGATCGGCCTCGCGCTGCTTTTCGTCGGACTGCGGCTGCGCGCGATCCGGGACCGGGCCGGCGCGGCGATCGACGACACGCCGCTGGGCGCGCTCGCCGGCCTGCTGCTGGCGCATCTGTCCCTGCTGTTCGTGCCGGCGGGCGCGGGCATCGTGCGGCATGCCGGGGCGCTGGCGGCGCATGGGCCGGGCCTGATCGCCGCGCTGCTTTTGTCCACCGCGCTGACGCTGCTGGTCACCGCCTTCGTTTTCGTCCGGGTGGCGCGGCTCGTCGACAGCCGGGAGACCGACGCGCCATGACGCCGCTCGATCTCGCCCGCATCGAGACGCTCTGGGTTTATCTCGCCGCCGACCCGCTGCTCTGGCTGACGGCGACGCTGGCGGCCTATGTCGTGGCGGACCGGGCCTCGGCCGCCTGCGGCCGGCATCCGCTCGCCAACCCCGTGCTGATCGCGGTGGCGCTGATCGCGGCGATCCTGACGGCGACCCGCACACCGTTCGAGACCTATTTCGAAGGCGCGCAGTTCGTGCATTTCCTGCTCGGGCCGGCGACGGTGGCGCTCGCCGTGCCGCTTCACCGGCACTGGCCGACGGTGCGCCGGGCGGCGCTGCCCATCCTGGCGGCGCTGCTGGCCGGCGCGCTCACCGCCGTGGTCAGCGCGGTCGGCGTCGCCGCGGCCTTCGGAGCGCCCTATCCGGTGCTGGCGGCGCTGGCCCCGAAATCCGTCACAGCCGCCATCGCCATGGGCATCTCCCGCGAGATCGGCGGCGAGCCCTCGCTGACCGCGACGCTGGTGATCGCCACCGGCGTGCTCGGCGCGATCATGGTGACGCCGCTGCTGAGCCTGTTCCGCTTCGGCGACTGGCGCGCGCGCGGCTTCGCGGCGGGGCTCGCCGCCCATGGCATCGGCACGGCCCGCGCCTTCCAGGTCAATCCGGTCGCCGGCGCCTTCGCCGGCATCGCCATGGGGCTGAACGGGCTTGTCACGGCGGCGCTGGCGCCCCTCATCCTGAAGCTGTTCTGAACCGGAGCCCGCCATGCGCATCGCCACCTGGAACGTGAATTCCGTGCGCCAGCGGCTCGGCCATCTGCTGACGCTGCTGGACGAAGCGCAGCCGGACGCGCTGTGCCTGCAGGAACTCAAATGCACCGACGCCGATTTCCCCCGCGCCGAGATCGAGGCGGCCGGCTGGCAGGTGCGGACGCATGGCCAGAAGACCTTCAACGGCGTCGCGATCCTTTCGCGCACGGCGCTGGAGGATGTCAGGACCGGCCTTCCGGGCGACGCGGGCGACGAGCAGGCGCGCTATCTCGAGGGCGTGCTGCCGCTGGGCGCGGGCGTGGTTCGGCTGGCCTCGATCTATCTGCCCAACGGCAACCCGCCGGACACCGAGAAATACCCCTACAAGCTCGGCTGGATGAAACGGCTGACCGAGCATGCGCGGATGCTGCTGGCGCTGGAGGAGCCGCTGGTTCTGGCGGGCGACTACAACGTCATTCCCGAGCCGCGCGACGCCCGCGAACCCGACGCCTGGGTTCATGACGCGATGTTCCTGCCGCCGACGCGGACGGCGTTCCGGGGGCTGCTGAACCTCGGCCTGACCGAGGCGCTGCGCGCCACGACCGACGCGGCGGGCCTCTACACCTTCTGGGATTATCAGGCCGGCGCCTGGCAGCGGAACAACGGCATCCGCATCGACCACCTGCTGCTCTCGGCGCAGGCCGCCGACAGGCTGTCGGGCGTCCGCATCATCAAGCATGTCCGGGGCTGGGAGAAGCCGTCGGACCATGTGCCGGTGATGGTGGAGCTGGCGGGTTGACGCCGCTCAATCCGCGCTGCCCCGCTTCACCCCGCCCTTGATGAAGACCCGGAACGGCGTCGTGCCCTCGGCGCTGCCGTCCGCGGCGCGCCATTTGCCGTTGGTGCAGAGCACGCCGCCCTGCGCCTCGACCGCGTCGAAGACGATCGAATTCCGGTAGGTCGCGCCGTTGGTTTCGATCGCACGGAAATTCGTGGTGCATTTGCCGTTCGCGACCACCGGATCGTAATCGTGGATCATGATGCCGCCGCCGCCCGTGCTCGGGAACGGGTCCTTCAGCGGCGTCCAGCTTTCGAAATTCTCCTGAGCCGTGACGCCGAAGACCGAGAGCGCCGCGAACGCGGCCAGAAAGCTGAAGGTGACGGCGTCGCGCATGATCGGGGCTCCCGTGGGTGTCCCCTCGTTACGCGAACGGACAGCCACCGGATGCAGCGCCGGCGGCCGATCAGCGACGATTCGCGGCGCCGGCCAGTTGCTGCCGCTCCACCAGCGCCAAAGCGGCGTTGCGCTCGCTGGCGGAGGCGGAGGCGAAGGCGGCGTCGTAGCGCTCCAGAATCCAGCCCTCGCGGGCGATGTCAGCCCCTTCCCGCGCCAGGGCCAGCCACATCAGGCCCAGCACCGGATGGCGCGGCACGCCGTCGCCGCCGCGCAGCAGCATGTCGCCGAAGACGGCGCGGGCCGGGCTGTGCCCCTTCTCGGCGGCTAGCTTCATCCAGCGCGCGGCCTGCCGTGCGTCGCGGCGTGCGCCCGTGCCGTTCATGTAGAGCCGGCCGAGATTGTATTGCCCGTCCGGGTCGCCGAAATAGGACGCCGCGTAATGGAACATGTCGAAGGCGCGATCGACATTGGCGCGG
>JAKFWE010000154.1 GCA_021732895.1 Allobosea sp.
GATGATGCGCGCGTCGCGCAGGCCGGAGCGGGCCTCGGCGACGGCCTGCGGGCCGTCGGTCAGATGCACGCCGTCGGCGCCGCCTCGCATCGCGACCTGGGCCGAGGCCTCGACCACGAGCGCGACGTTGTTGGCCTGCACCGGGCCGGCGAGGCGCTTGACGGCCTCGATCCGCCCGCGCTCGTCGGCCTGCGCCAGGCGCAGCACGACGGCGGCGACGTCCCCGCCGGCGAAGGCCTGCATCAGGGAAAACGCCATGGCCTCGGCGTCCGCCACGGGCGGGGTCACGAGCATCAGGCGGGCGGGTGCGGGTTGGCCGGTCATTTGCCGCGCAAACGGCCTGCGAGAGCGTCCAATGTCAAGACGCCCAGCCCTGCGACGAGGCTCCAGAAGGCGGCGCCGACACCAAACAGCGACAGGCTCGAGGCCGCGACCGCGAAGGTGACCGTGGCGGCGAAGCGCTGGCCGTCATGGCTCATCGCCTGCCCGAGCGCGCCGGTGAGCGAGCCGACGAGGCCGAGCCCGGCGACCGCGACGATCAGCGCCTTGGGCATGGCGACGATCAGCGCGAGCAGGAGCCCGGCCGTCGCCGCGATGGCGAGCCATACCAGCCCGTAGACGACGCCGGCTTTCCAGCGCTGTCCGGGGTCGGGATGCGTATCGGGGCCGGTGCAGATCGAGGCGCTGATCGCGGCCATGTTGACCATGTGCGCGCCGAACGGAGCGGTGACGAAGGAGGTCAGGCCGGTGACGAACAGACTCGCCGCCGTCGGCGGTTCGTAGCCTGCGGCCCGGAGCACCGCGAAGCCGGGCAGGTTCTGCGCCGCCATGGTGACGAGGTAGAGCGGCACGCCGACGCCGAGCAGGGCCGCGACATCGAGGCGCGGCGCGACAAACTCCAAGCCTGTCAGCGCCAACGGTCCGGCAGGCCAGTTCGCCAGTCCCAGCGCGAAGCTCAGCATGAGACCGGCGCCGAGGGCGGCGACGACGCCGAGGAACGGGTTGACGAGGCGCGCGATCAGGAAGATCGCGAGCAGGGGCAGCACCAGGCCCGGGCTCAGCCTCATCTCGTCGAACACCGCGACGACGAATCGGAAGATCACGCCGGCCAGCATCGCCGCGGCGATCGGCATGGGAATGCGCGCGATCAGCGCGCCGAGCGGACGGAACGCGGCCGTGAGCATCATCAGCGCCGCCGCCAGCAGGAAGGCGCCGACGGCGGCCGACAGGTCGAGCCCGCTCGTCGTCGCGATCAGCGCCGCGCCCGGCGTCGACCAGGCGCAGATGATCGGCAGGCGATGGCGCCAGGACAGCCAGAGGCTGGCCGCTCCTTTGGCGAGGGCGAGGCCCGCCACCCACGACACGGCCTGCGCCGGCGTCGCGCCGACCGCCTGAGCCGCGGCCAGCACGACGGCGACGGAGGCCGCGAAGCCGACAAAGGCCGCGACCAGCGCGGAGAAGACGATCGACATCGGAAACTCGCGGGCCTTCTTCCGGGGGCGGCCTACGCTTCAACCAGAGATCGGCCAGCGCCGGTAGCGCGGCCGCGTTGCGCCGGCATGCCGCATGCGCCTGTCACCGGGTTGTCAAGCGCCGCTCCTAGCTTTGGAACTCGATCAATTCCAGTGTGACCAATCCGCCAGCGGAGTTCGCCATGACCGAAGACAGCCAGCATGAATCGCCTTTCGGCGCCAGCCTGCTCGAGCATGAGGATGCGCTCCCGCAGAACCCGACCGACAATCCGACCATGGGCGAGCTGATCGGCCAGCGCTTCTCGCGCCGCGGCCTGCTCAAGGGCGCGCTCGCGGTCTCGGCGATCTCCGCGACCGTCGGCGCGACGGCGCTGATCGCCGCCGACGAGGCGAAGGCGCAGGCGAAGGGCTCGGCCTTTTCCTTCAAGGAGGTCGAGGCCGGCGTCGACGCCGATCACCATGTCGCCGAGGGCTACCAGGCCGACGTGCTGATGCGCTGGGGCGACGGGCTGTTCCCGGATTCGCCCGAATTCGATCCCGCCAGCCAGACGCCGGAAAAGCAGGCCAGACAGTTCGGCTACAACAGCGACTATGTCGGCTACACCCCGATGCCGGGCGCGGCCGACCCGTCGGCGCATGGTCTGCTCTTCGTCAATCACGAATACACCAATCCCCATCTGATGTTTCCCGGCGTGATCGAGATCAAGGACGGCAAGCCCGTCCTGAAGAACGCGACCAAGGAGCGCGCCGCGATCGAGATGATGGCGCATGGCGCGAGCGTCATCGAGGTCCGCAAGACCGACGGAAAATGGGCGCTGGTCAAGGATTCGAAATTCAACCGCCGCATCACCGTGGCGACGGAAATGCAGCTCGCCGGGCCGGTCGCCGGGACCGAGCGCGTCCGCACCAACGCCGACGCGACCGGCAGGAAAGTGTTCGGCACCATCAACAACTGCGCCGGCGGACTGACGCCCTGGGGCACCTTCGTCTCCGGCGAGGAGAACTTCCACGGCTATTTCTCGGGCACGCTGCCCGAGGGGCACAAGGAGGCGGCCAACTACAAGCGCCTCGCCCTGCCGTCTCCGCCCTATGCCTGGGGTCGCTTCGAGGAGCGCTTCGACATCGGCAAGGAGCCCAACGAGGCCAACCGCTTCGGCTGGATCGTCGAGGTCGATCCGCTCGATCCGAACTCGGTGCCGAAAAAGCGCACGGCGCTCGGCCGCTTCAAGCACGAGGGGGCCGAGAGCATCGTCGCGCGCGACGGCCGCGTCGTGGTCTATCTCGGCGACGACGAGCGCTTCGACTACGTCTACAAGTTCGTCACCGCCGGCCGGTTCGATCCGAACAACCGCGCCGCCAACATGGACCTGCTCGATACGGGCACGCTTTATGCCGCCAAGTTCGCGGCTGACGGTTCGCTCGAATGGCTGCCGCTGGTGTTCGGCCAGGGGCCGCTGACGGCTGCGAACGGCTTCGCGAGCCAGGCCGACGTGCTGATCGAGACCCGCCGCTCCGCCGACCTTCTCGGCGCGACCAAGATGGACCGGCCCGAGGACATCCAGCCCAACGGCGTCACGGGCCGCGTCTACGTGATGCTGACCAACAACACCCGCCGCACCGACGCGCAGATCGACCCCGCCAATCCGCGCGCCAGGAACGCCTTCGGCCACATCATCGAGATCATCGAGGACGGCGGCGACTTCACGGCGACCAGAGGCAAATGGGAAGTGATGCTGAAATGCGGCGACCCGTCGGTGGCCGCGGTCGGCGCGACCTTCTCGACCGAGACGACGAAGAACGGCTGGTTCGGCATGCCGGATAATTGCGCGATCGACGCCTCCGGCCGGCTCTGGGTCTCGACCGACGGCAACGGCCCGAAGGAGACCGGCCGCACCGACGGCATCTGGGCGGTCGACACGCAGGGCGAGGCGCGCGCGACCTCGAAGCTGTTCTACCGCGTGCCGCACGGCGCCGAACTCTGCGGACCATGCTTCACGCCCGACGACCAGACGCTGTTCGCCGCCGTGCAGCATCCCGGCGACGACGGCCCGGACTGGCCGGCTTTCGGCCGCCGCTCCTATTACGAGGATCTCTCGACGCGCTGGCCCGATTTC
>JAKFWE010000003.1 GCA_021732895.1 Allobosea sp.
AGTGTCCGATGTGGCGAAGTCGCTGGTCGAGGATGCGACCACCGACACGGTGGTCCTTTCGGATGCAGTCGGCGCGATCTCGGACGTCATCGCCATCATCGGCGCCGTGGCGAGCCAGACCAACCTGCTGGCGCTCAACGCCACCATCGAGGCGGCCCGGGCCGGCGAGAGCGGGCGCGGCTTCGCCGTGGTGGCCTCGGAGGTGAAACAGCTCGCGACGCGGACCGCCAATGCGACCGAAGAGGTCAGGCTCGGCCTCGGGTCGATCACGGTGGCCGCGCAGCGCATCACCGCCCGCATCGGCGCGCTGGTGACCTCGGTCAATCAAGTCGAGAGCGCCGCGGTCTCCATCGCCGAACTGACGCGCCGCCAGGACGCCAGCTCGCGCGCGATCAGCGGCAGCACGGCGAAGACGGCGGGCGACGTCCGCCTCGTCGCCCATCAGGTCGGCAAGGTCGCCGGAATGGTCGAGGACTGGCGCAGCACGGCCGGCGTGGTGACGCTCGCTTCGGCCGATCTCGACAGACAGGCGGCCGAGCTCAGGCTGACGGTCGACGGCTTCATCGAGCAGACGCGGGGGCAGGTGAGGGCATGACCATCCAGCTGTCGCGGGGCGAGATTCGCGAGATCGAGGCGCATGCCCCTGCCGAGGGCGCGGCCTCGCGCGGCCTGCCGCGCCCCTCGAAGGCGCTGCACTGGCTGACGGCGGCGCTGGTGCTGGTCATGTTCTGCACCGGCGTGCTGATGAAGCAGATCGGCGACGGGCCGCTCGCCAACGATCTCTACACCTTCCACAAGGTCGCGGGGGTGTCGGTCCTCGCGCTGGTTCTGCTTCGCCTGGCCTGTCGCGGCCTCGCGCATCTGCGCGGGCGCTGGCTGCGCGGGCGCTGGCTGCGCGGCGCCGGCAGCCACCCGGTCCATGGCGTGCTGTATGCCGGGCTGATCCTGACGCCGCTGCTCGGCTGGGCCGGCATTTCCGATTATGGCGCGCGCGGCGTCTATTTCGGCCTGTCGCTGCCGGCGATCTGGCCGGAAGGAGCAGGCTACGCCGAACTGCTGTTCAAGTCGCACGCCTGGATCGCCTTCACCCTGATCGGCCTGGTCGCCGTGCATGTCGGCATCGCGCTCGGCGACTACATCCAGCGCGGCGGCCAGCGCGGCTCGCGTGCGGAAAACGCTTTCCCCCCGCGCGCCGATATGCCATAGCGCCATCCTCAAACGCGTGGGAGGCAGGCCGGTCGCCAACCGGACGATCCTGCCGCACCACGCTCTGCAACCATCCCGGTCCGGAACCAACCAGTTCCCGGCGCCGGGGCGTCGTCGTTCCGGTCGGCATCGGAACGTGCGGCAGGAGCAGCCATCATGGCTAAGAAGATCACGGGCTACGTGAAGCTTCAGGTTCCGGCGGGCGCGGCCAATCCGTCGCCGCCGATCGGTCCGGCGCTGGGTCAGCGCGGCCTCAACATCATGGAATTCTGCAAGGCCTTCAACGCGAAGACCGCGCAGATGGAAAAGGGCATGCCGATCCCGGTGATCATCACCGCGTATCAGGACCGCTCCTTCACCTTCGAGATGAAGCAGCCGCCGGTGTCGTACTGGCTCAAGAAGGCCGCCGGCCTGACCTCGGGCTCCAAGACGCCGGGGCGCGGCGGAAATGTCGGCAAGGTCACCGCCGCGCAGGTCAACGAGATCGCCGAGAAGAAGATGGCCGATCTCAACTGCGACAGCGTCGAATCCGCAGCGTCCATGATCAAGGGCTCGGCCCGGTCGATGGGCCTGGAAGTCGTGGGCTGAGGGGGCGATAATGGCACATATCGGAAAACGCGTCGTCAAGGCCCGCGAGGGCATCGACCGCACCAAACTCTATCCGCTGAGCGACGCCGTCGCGATGGTCAAGGAGCGCGCCAACGCCAAGTTCGACGAGACCGTCGAGGTCTCGATGAATCTCGGCGTCGATCCGCGCCACGCCGACCAGATGGTCCGCGGCGTCTGCAACCTTCCCAACGGCTCCGGCCGCGTTCTCCGCGTCGCGGTGTTCGCGCGCGGCGCCAAGGCGGAGGAGGCCAGGAAGGCCGGGGCCGACATCGTCGGCGCCGAGGATCTGGTCGAGACCGTGCAGAAGGGCGAGATCAACTTCGACCGCTGCATCGCCACGCCGGACATGATGCCGCTGGTCGGGCGGCTGGGCAAGGTGCTCGGCCCGCGCGGCCTGATGCCGAATCCGAAGGTCGGCACCGTAACCATGGACCTGACCAACGCGGTCGCGGCCTCCAAGGGCGGCTCGGTCGAGTTCCGCGTCGAGAAGGCCGGCATCGTCCATGCCGCGGTCGGCAAGGTCTCGTTCACGGCGGAGAAGCTGGCCGAGAACATCAAGGCCTTCGCCGATTCGGTCGCCAAGGCCAAGCCGGCCGGCGCCAAGGGCACCTATGTCCAGCGCGTCGCGATCTCCTCGACCATGGGTCCGGGCGTCAAGATCGAACCCAACACGGTGATGGGCGGCTGAAAGCCGCCAATCCCATGCGTCCTGCCTCGCGGGCGGCGGGACGCAACTCGCCCGGGGTCTTTTTGAAAAGACTCCGCTTGGCAGGAACGCGGGAAGCCGATATGAGGCTTCCATGTTTCCATGAGTGTCAGGGACCGCCGCGTGCTTCGCACGAGGGGGTCCGTTTCGCGTTTTTCGACGGTTTACTGTCGAGAAATGGGTTTTTCAGGCTCGGATTGCTTTTTCCGGGCTGGAATCACCCAGTCCTGTCTGAGACTGCAGGTGCACTGAGGGCTCCGCCCGAGGGCATAATTTCGCCAAGAGGCCTGCATAGACGGTGCAAGAGCTCAACCGGGATCGCAAGGTCCCGAAGACGGTTCGAACCATCTCGCCTGATCGCGGCTTTCACGCCGGGAACGGGGACAGGGCACTGAACGTCGCTCTTTCAGGGCGGCTGCGCAAGCGGCCTTCCCGGGGAGGGCGGCACGTGCAACTGGCGGCGGGCCTCCGGGCTGGCCGCCTACCGGAGAGAGCCCAGTGGATAGAACGGCAAAGACTGATGCCGTCGCGACGCTGAACGGGGTGTTCTCGAACACCTCCGTCGTCGTCGTGGCCCACTATGCGGGTTTGACGGTGGCCCAGTTCCAGAAGCTTCGTCGCGAGATGAAGGCCAACGGCGCCACCGTGAAAGTCGCAAAGAACCGGCTGGCCAAGATCGCTCTTGAAGGCACCGACGTCGCGTCCATCAGCCCCTTGCTGAAGGGCCCCACCCTGATCGCCTATTCCAGCGATCCGGTCGCGGCGCCGAAGGTCGCCACCGCTTTCGCCAAGGACAACGACAAGCTCGTCATCCTCGGCGGCGCGATGGGCAAGACCGCCCTGAACCCCGACGGCGTCAAGGCTCTGGCCACGATGCCCTCGCTCGACGAACTGCGCGCCAAGTTGCTCGGCCTCCTGCAGGCTCCCGCGACCAAGATCGCCCAGCTCTCGACTGCGCCGGCCGCCAAGCTCGCGCGGGTGTTCCAGGCATATGCCGACAAGGATGCGGCCTGACCCAGGCCTTTCACCCCTGAAAAACGTTCGAACCTCTTACCAT
>JAKFWE010000236.1 GCA_021732895.1 Allobosea sp.
GCATCACGCGATCAAGGCCCGCAAGGAGCGCTGCGCCAGGATCGTGGCCATCGACATCTACCGGAATGCGACGCTCGACCAGGCCGATCTCGCGCTGGTGCTGCGGCCGGGAACCGATGCCGCGCTCGCCTGCGCGGTGATGCACGTCCTCTTTCGCGACGGGCATGCCGACCGCGCCTATCTGGCCGCGCATACCGACGTTCCCGAAGAGCTGGAGGCGCATCTGGCCAGCCGCACGCCGGAATGGGCGGCGGCGATCACGGGCCTGTCCGTCGCCGAGATCGAGGCCTTCGCCGCGCTGGTCGGCACGCGCAAGAAGAGCTTCTTCCGGCTCGGCTACGGTTTCTCGCGCCAGCGCAACGGCGCGGTCGCGATGCATGCGGCGCTGTGCGTGCCGACCGTCACCGGGGCCTGGCAATATGAGGGCGGCGGCGGTTTCCACAGCAACAGCGGCGTCTACAAATGGAACAAGAGCCTGATCGAGGGGCTCGACGCCGTCGATCCGGCGGTCCGCCAGCTCGACCAGTCGCAGATCGGCCGCGTTCTCACCGGCGACTCCGAGGCCTTGCGCCACGGCGGGCCGGTCAGGGCGTTGTTCATCCAGAACACCAACCCCGTTTCGGTCGCGCCCGAGCAGGAGCTGGTGAAGCAGGGCTTCGCCCGCGACGACCTGTTCACCGTCGTGCACGAGCAGTTCATGACGGAAACGGCCGCGATGGCGGATATCGTGCTGCCCGCGACGCAGTTCATGGAGCATGACGACCTTTACCAGGGCGGCGGCCACCAGCACATCATGTGGGGCGGCAAGCTGATCGACGCCGCCGGCGAATGCCGCTCCAACCACGAGGTGATCTGCGCGCTGGCCGAGCGTCTCGGCGCGCACCATCGCGGCTTCGCGATGAGCCCGCGAGAGATCGTCGACTGGACCCTGCGGGAAAGCGGGCGCGGTTCGCTGGAAGAGCTCATCGCCAGTGAGTTCCACGACATCCAGCCTGAATTTCGCAGGGCGCATTATCTCGACGGCTTCGGCTACACCGACGGAAAGTTCCGCTTCAGGCCCGACTGGCCGCGCGTGCCGGCCGCCAACGCCGGGCCGATGGGGCCGCACGCCGCCATGCCCGGCCTGCCCGACCAGTGGGACGTGATCGACCGCGCCGACGAAGAGCATCCCTTCCGGCTGGCGACCAGCCCGGCGCGCAGCTTCCTCAACTCGACCTTCACCGAAACGCCCGGATCGCGGAAGAAGGAGGGCCGGCCGACGCTGATGCTGCATCCGCTCGACGCGGCCGGGCTCGGGATCGGCGAGGGCGACGAGATCGTCGTCGGAAACCGGCGTGGCGACGTCCATCTCGTCGCCCGGCTGTTCGACGGGTTGGTCAGGGGCGTCGTCATCGCCGAATCGATCTGGCCCAACGCCGCCCACAAGCATGGCCGCGGCATCAACACGCTGACGGGCGCGGACGCCGTCGCGCCTTTCGGCGGCGCGGCGTTTCACGACAACAAGGTCTGGATCAGGCGCGACCGCGCATAAGCGTGACCTTCCGCGCTCTTGACCTTTGGGCCTTGCTGTGGACCATCCGCGACGCCTGCCGGCGCTGCGGATCCGGCCGGACGGCGCGCGACACGGCTCTTGAGGAAGTGCGAAATCATGATGATGCGGCGGATGAATGCGGCTGTCTTGGCCGGTGGGCTTTCTGTGCTGATCGCGACCGCCGCGCTGGCGGCGAGCGGGCCGGCGGCCTTGCCGCCGCCTGATCCGACGGCGAAGAACCTGTCGCCCTACCGCATCCAGTTGCGCGCTTTCGACGCCTGCCTGATCACCCAGTCACGGCTGCTGAGCACGACGCGCGAGGCCGTCCATTCGCCTTGCAGCTGCTACGCCAAGGGCACGGTCAACGCGATGACGAAGGATGAGATCCAGGCGTTCCGCGACACCGGCTATTTCAACGATTCGGCGCGCGAGAAGGGGCTCGCCTTTCTCGACCAGTGCAAGCTCAAGCGGCCGATCTGAACGCGGCCGGCCAGTCGGCAGAGACCCGTTCGTGCTGACACGCTGCTGACAGAAACCGTCAGCAGGTTGACGTCATCATGACCTCTGTCAAAGGAGGCGGCCAGCCATGCAGCGCGCGGAAAGACTGCTCGATCTGATCCAGAGTCTGCGCCGCAGGCGCCGCCCCGTCACGGCCGACACGCTCGCGGCCGAGCTCGGCGTCTCCGTCCGCACCGTCTATCGCGACATCGCCGCGCTGATGCGCCAGGGCGTGCCGGTGCGCGGCGAGGCCGGCATCGGCTATGTGCTCGACGCCGGCTTCGACATGCCGCCGCTGATGTTCTCTCCGGACGAGATCGAGGCCGTGCTGGTCGGCATGCGCTGGCTCGCCGAGCGCGCCGACCCCGTGCTGGCGCGCGCCGCCGAGGATGTCGTCAGCAAGGTCGCCGCCGTGCTGCCGTCGCATCTGAGGCCGATCCTGCTGGACGGCGCCCTGTTCGCGCCGGGCCACGGCGCCGAGATTCGGGTGGATCAGGTCGATGTCGCGGCGGTCCGCACGGCCATCCGGCAGGGCCGCAAGCTCCAGCTGTCCTATCGCGACGAGGCCGGCCGGAAATCGCGGCGCATGATCTGGCCGATCGGGATGACGTTCTACGAACGCGTCCGCGTCGTCATCGCCTGGTGCGAACTGCGTCAGGATTTCCGCCATTTCCGCACCGACCGGATCACCGAACTCGGCCTGCGCGAGGAGCGCTATCCGGCGCGGCGCGCCGATCTGTTCCGGCGCTGGCAGAAGGAGGAGGAGGCGCGCGCGGCCGACGCCGCCTGCGAACTGCCTCAGGAGCGCCGGACGACGCCCTCGACCAGCGCCACCCGGCCGGAGGCGACCTCGGCCAGCGCCTGAGGGTAGAGCGTCAGTTCCTGCTCCAGCACGCGGGCGGCCAGAGCGCCCTCGTCGTCGCCGGGCAGAACCGGCACGCGCGCCTGCGCGATCACCGGCCCGGCGTCGAGCTCGGGCACGACGAAATGCACGCTGCAGCCATGCTCGGTGACGCCGGCCTCGAGGGCGCGGGCATGGGTGTGCGTGCCTCTGAACAGGGGCAGCAGGGACGGATGGATGTTGATCAGCCGCCCCTCCCAGCGCCGCACGAACCACGGCGTCAGGATGCGCATGAACCCGGCGAGCGCGATCAGCTCGATCTGGTCGATGCGCAGCCGCTCGTCCACCGCCCGCTCGAACGCCTCGCGGTCGCGCCCGAAAGGGCGATGATCGATGCAGGCGGTGGCGACGCCTTCGCCGCGCGCCCGCTCCAGCCCGCCGGCGTCCGGACGATTGGCGACGACCAGCGCGATCTCGGCCGGGTAATCCGGGCCCTGCGCCGCGGCGATCAGCGCGGCCATGTTGGAGCCGCGCCCGGAAATCAGGATCGCGGTGCGCCGGCGCGGCGGCTCCGCGCTCACAGCGCGAGCTTGCCGCGATAGGAGACCGGCTCCGCGCCATCGGCCAGCGCGACGACCTCGCCCAGCCGGACCGGCGTCTCGCCGGCGGCGCCGAGCGCGAGATGCTGCGCACCTTCAA
>JAKFWE010000365.1 GCA_021732895.1 Allobosea sp.
GGCCTTGCGGGCGCGAATCAGCGTGACCTGCCGGGCCATCGCGGCCTGGACGAAATCATGCGCCGTCTGCCCGATACGGCGCTCCGGTGGCGACAGCCCGAGCTCCGCCCGCATCGGCCGGTTCAGGAAGGAATCGGTCGGCGCCTCCGGCGGCCAGACGCCCTCGTTGAGCCCGCCGAGCACGACATGATCGGCCTCCAGCAGGCGCGCCTCCAGCAGACCCCAGATTTTCACCCGCGGATGGGCAGGCCCCGCGCGCCTGACGACCCGCTCGGCCAGCAGGCTTTCCAGCATCGCGATGGCGTCGCGCGGGCCGCCGCCCGGCGGGGCGGATTCGGCCGCGCCGGCGAGATCGTCGAAGAGGCGGGCCAGCGCCTCGCCGTCGGGGCCGGCGAAGGCCAGCACCGTCCCGGTTTCGTCGCGGGTCAGATCCTCGAGCGCCGCCTTCGCCGCAGTGGCGAAAGCAGCGAAGCCGAGGAAAGGCGCGGCGCTAGCCGCATTCAGCGACGCCATCGCCTCGTCCAGCCGGCGCAGGACCGCATCGGCGGCGGCGGCGTCCGCCTCCGCGAGCCGGCGGCGCGGGCCGGGCGCATGACGATCGTCCCTGAGCCGCGCGAACGCCGCCAGACTGGCGGCGAGCCCGGCGGGCCCGGGCCCGACCCGCTGACCGCGCCAGACCCCGATCTCGAGCGCGGACGCGCCCTGCGCGACCAAGCCCCGCGCCAGCCCCAGCCGGACCAGCGGATGGGCGAGCAGCGGCACGACCGCCGCCGGCGCGAGCTCCGAGAGCGCCGCCTCCAGCACGAGGCGCAGCAGCGCGCCGGCCGGCCAGCGCGACAGCGGCAGCCCGGCGGAATCATCGACCTGGACATCCCAGCGCCGCAACTCGACCCCGACGCGCTCGGCCAGCCCGCGATCGGGCGTGACCAGCGCCGCCTGGAGGCCAGGCCGCTCCAGCGCCTCGCGCAGCGCGACGGCGACGCAAAGCGCCTCCTGCCGCTCGTTGGCGGCCTCGACGATGCGCAGATCGCACGGGGCAGGCCCGGCCGGCGCGGCGCCGTCGCTGCCGCCCAGCCCGGCCCAGAGCTGCGTCACGGACGCCGGCAGCATGGCCTCACGCAGACGCGCCAGCCGCGCCATTCGCGGCGGCTCGGGCGTGGCCAGCGGCACGACCTGATCGCGGCGCGCCCCGATCCGCTCCAGCAGCCGGCGCAGCGCGGCCTGCGGATGCGAGGGCGCCGGTTCATCGGCGATGGCGTCCCAGGCCGGCCCCGGGAGATCGAGATCAAGATCGGGCAGCACGACCGCGCCATGGGGCAGGCGGGCGATGGCGCCGAGCAACGCGGCCGTGGCCGGGATCGTGCCGGTGGAGCCGGCCGCGATGATCGGACCCGTCGCGGCGCCGGCCAGCAGCCGCTCGCGCTCGGCGCCCAGCATGCGGTTGCGGAAGTCGGCCGGATCGCAGGCGGCGCGCTCGGCGAGGATGTGCGGCCATTGCTCGCCAAGAATCCCGAGGAAACTGGCGTTGAGCCGCCAGATGAGGTCGAACCGCTCGGCGTCGAGCGTGCGCAGGCGTTCGACCGGCACGCCCTCGGTCTGCATCTGGTCGAGCAGCGCCGCGAGATCGCCCGCCAGCGCCCAGGCCTCCGCCAGCGTCGCCGGCGCGAGCGCCGGCTCGGCCGGATCGAGCCGGAGATGGGCGCGGTTGGCGGTCCGTCCCCAGGCGGCGACGAGCCTGGTCAGCAGCATGCGCCGCGCCAGCGGGTCGATCGGCCCGATGCGGGCGTCAGACCAGGCGCCGGCGCCGATCAGCGCGGTCTCGGCCTCGTCGACGTCGCCGAGCGGCACGATGCGCGGGAGCAGCAGCGGCTCGCCGCCGAGCCGCGCCGCGAGCCGGGCCGAAAAGGCGCGCGCCGCCCGGCGGGTCGGCAGATAGAGCGTGGCGCGCGCCATCGCCGTGGGATCGGCCGGATCGCGAACCAGGCCGAAGCGCCCGTCCAGCATCGCCTGCGCCAGCACGTCCAGAAACGGCGCGCCGGCCGGGATGGTGAAGAGGCGCGGCGGGCTCATCTCCCGCCGGCGGCGGCGAAGGCGGCTTCCGCCGGCGCGATCGCATCGGGCGTGCCGACATGGAGCCAGCGCCCGACGAGCGCATGGCCGAACAGCCGGCCGGCGGCGATGGCGCGGTCGAACAGCAGATTGAGCGAGAACGGCCCCTCCGGCGTGTCCGCAAACAGGGCCGGCTTCATGATGGCGACGCCGGCATAGACCCAGGGCGCGCCCGCCGCGGCGCCGCGCCGCGCCAGCCTTCCCTCGGCGTCACGGGTGAAATCGCCCGCGCCGTCGAAGCCGACGGCGTCCTCACGGGCGGCGAGCAGGAGCAGAATGTCCATGGCGTCGGGCCGCCAGGCTCCGGCCATGGCGAGCAGATTGCGCGTTCCCGCCTCGCTCCACAGCGAATCGGAATTGACGTGGAAGAACGGCGCCTCGCCCAACAGCGGCAGCGCCTTCCTGACCCCGCCCCCGGTTTCGAGCAGCAGCCCGCGCTCGTCGGAAATCGTGATCGCGGGCCGGGTTCGCGCGGCGAGATGCGCCTCGATCTGCCCGGCGAGATGATGCACGTTGACGACGGCGCGCTCGACGCCGGCATCGGCCAAACGGTCGAGCGCATGGTCCAGCATCGTCCTGCCCGCGATCGCGACCAGCGGCTTCGGCAGCGTGTCGGTGATCGGGCGCATGCGCTGGCCGAGCCCGGCGGCGAGCACCATCGCCCTGCTGATCGGCGGCACGCGAATCTCCCCCCTGTCGGCCCCGCCTTCATCAGACACAGGCGCGCGCCGCGCTCAAGCCCCGCGGCGACGCAACGGTCGGGAGGGCAAACTCAGCTCGCGAGCCTGAGCGCCTTGCGCGCCTCGAGCGCGGCGTCGCCCCGGCGTGCTTTCGCCGCCTCCATGTCGAGGCTGACCATGAAATCCGAAATGCGCGGCGCGATCTCGGAGCGGAAGCGCGAGCCGTTGAAGACGCCGTAATGGCCGACGCCCTTCTGGAGATAGTGGACCCGCCTGTCGGCGGGAATGTTCGGGCAGAGGTCATGGGCGGCCTGGGTCTGGCCGACGCCGGAGATATCGTCGTTCTCGCCCTCGACCGTCATCAGCGCGACGCGCCTGATCGCCCCGAGATCCACCGGCTTGTCGCGATGCATCATGGTTCCCCGGGGCAGGGCGTGCTCGACGAACACGGTCTCGACGGTCTGCAGATAGAATTCGGCGGTGAGGTCCATCACCGCGAGATACTCGTCGTAGAAATCCCGGTGCTTCTCGGCCGAGTCGCCGTCGCCCCGGATCAGGTGCTTGTACATGTCGTAATGGGCGGTGACGTGCCGGTCGAGGTTCATCGCCATGAAGCCCGAGAGCTGCATGAAGCCGGGATACACGTCGCGGAACGCGCCCATGTGCGGGAACGGCACCTTGGTTATGCAGTTGCTGCGGAACCAGTCGATCCCGCGCTCGGCGGCCATGCAGTTGACCGCGGTCGGCGAGCGCCGCGTGTCGATCGGC
>JAKFWE010000395.1 GCA_021732895.1 Allobosea sp.
AGCCGGACCGGCGTCTCGCCGGCGGCGACGAGCGCCTCCTGGACCTCGTAGGCCCGGGGCGCGGCCGCGGCGACGATCATGCCGATGCCGCAGTTGAAGGTGCGCAGCATCTCGCGCTCGGCGACGCCGCCGACCCTGGCGAGCCAGCCGAAGACGGGCGGCGCGGGGATGGCGGCGAGATCGAGCGCGACGCCGAGGCCGCCGGGCAGGACGCGCGGAATGTTGTCGGGAAAGCCGCCGCCGGTGATGTGGGCGAGCGCCTTGATCCCCTCCGTGGCCTTCAGCGCCGCCAGCAGCGGCCTGACATAGATCCGCGTCGGGACCAGCAGCGCCTCCGCCAGGCTCGTCTCCGGCGCGAACGGGGCAGGGGCGTCCCAGCCCAGCCCCGACAGGGCCACGATCCGCCGCACCAGCGAAAAGCCGTTGGAATGCACGCCGGAGGAAGGAAGGCCGAAGACGACGTCGCCCGGTTCGAGGTCGGCGCGCGGCAGCAGCCTGCCGCGCTCGGCGGCGCCCACCGCGAAACCGGCGAGGTCGTAGTCCTTCTCGGCGTAGAGGCCCGGCATCTCGGCGGTCTCGCCGCCGATCAGCGCGCAGCCCGCCTGGCGGCAGCCCTCGGCGATGCCGCGCACGATCTCGATTCCGACCAGCGGATCGAGCTTGCCGGTGGCGTAGTAGTCGAGGAACAGCAGGGGCTCGGCGCCCTGCACGATCAGGTCGTTGACGCACATCGCGACGAGATCGACGCCGATCGTGGCATGCAGCCCGCTTTCGATCGCGATCTTGACCTTGGTGCCGACGCCGTCATTGGCGGCGACGAGGATCGGATCGGTGAAGCCGGCCGCCTTCAGGTCGAACAGGCCGCCGAAGCCGCCGATCTCGGCGTCCGCGCCGGGCCGGCGCGTCGCCCGCACCAGCGGCTTGATGGCTTCGACCATGGCGTTGCCGGCGTCGATGTCGACGCCCGCCTGCGCGTAGGTCAGTCCGTTTCCGTCGGGCCTGGTCATGACGTCGAGGCATCCTTCGCGACGCCGCTCCGCCGCGCGCCGCCGATGACAGGGTCGATAGGCAAGCGGCGCCCGGGTTGCAAGCCGGATCGGTGCATTCTCCCTTGCCGATACGCCGCAGCGCGCCTTAGCTAGCGCGACCGCCGCCCGCGAACCCCGTCAGATGACGCTGCCCAACCTGATCACGATCGGCCGGCTGATCCTGGTGCCGCTGATCATCGTCATGATCGTCAACGCGCGTTGGCAGGCGGCCTTCGTGATCTTCGTCGCGGCGGGCGTGTCGGATGCGATCGACGGCTTCATCGCCAAGCGCTTCGACATGGCGAGCGAGCTCGGGGCCTATCTCGACCCCGTCGCTGACAAGGCTTTGATCGTTTCGATCTACATCACGCTCGCCATGGTCGGGCAGATCCCGTCCTGGCTCGTCATCCTCGTCGTCTCGCGCGACATCATGATCGTCTCGGCGGTGATACTGTCCTGGGTGATGGAGAACCCGGTCGAGATCGCGCCCTTCATCGTGAGCAAGCTCAACACGGCGGCGCAGATCGTCTTCGCCGCGGTTATGCTCGGCGCCAACGCCTTCGGCGTCGATGTCGCCCAGGGGGCGCAGGTCGGCCAACTCGTCGTCGCGATATTGACCCTCGGTTCGATGACGGCCTATCTCGCCTTCTGGCTGCGGCATATGGCGGGTTGAGCGGCGCGAGCGCGCGGCGCTTGGAACCAGCGGCGCGCCCGCCCATTTGATCAGGGTGCAACCGCCGGATTCGCGAGAGGCCCGTTTCATGACGCTGCAACGCCAACTCGGCTTCTGGCTGATCTCGGCTTTGGTCTTCGTGCTGCTGCTCGTGCTGCTGCGCGATGTGCTGCTGCCCTTCGTCGCGGCGCTGGCGCTGGCCTATCTGCTCGATCCGCTGGCCGACCGGCTGGAGCGCATGGGACTCGGCCGGCTGACGGCGACGCTGGTCATCCTACTCCTGTTCCTGACGGTGATCGCGCTCTGCCTCATCCTGCTCGCGCCGCTGCTCGGCCAACAGCTCGTCGGGCTCGTCGAGCGGCTACCGACGCTGGCGGCGCGGCTGCAGGCGCTGGTGCTGGAGCAGGGCGCGCCGCTGCTCGAGCGGCTCGGCGGCAGCAAGCTCGCCGAGGATGCGCAGAGTTCGCTCGGCAATCTCGTCGGCGAGGGCACGAAGTGGGCCGGCAGCGTGCTGGCCTCGCTCTGGACCGGGGGCACGGCCGTCGTCGGCGTGTTCTCGCTCTTCATCCTGACGCCGGTGATCGCATTCTATCTGCTGGTCGACTGGGACCGGATGTGCGCCACGGTCGACGGCTGGCTGCCTCTGGACCATCGCGACACGATCCGCCAGTTGCTGCGCGAGATGGACACCGCCATCGCCGGCTTCCTGCGCGGGCAGGCGCTGGTCTGTCTGCTGCTCGGCGTGTTCTATGCGGTCGGCCTGAGCCTGCTCGGCGTCAATTTCGGCGCGCTGATCGGCATCATCAGCGGCGTGCTCTCGTTCATTCCGTTCGTCGGTTCGCTGATCGGGCTCGTGCTCTCGGTCGGCGTCGCGCTCGTGCAGTTCTGGCCCGACTGGACCCTGCCGCTGGCGACGCTCGCGGTCTTCGCCGCCGGCCAGTTCCTCGAGGGCAACATCTTCCAGCCGAAATTCGTCGGCGATTCGATCGGCGTGCATCCGGTCTGGCTGATGTTCGCGCTGCTCGCTTTCGGCACGCTGTTCGGCTTCGTCGGCCTGCTGGTGGCGGTGCCGCTGGCGGCGGTCGTCGGCGTGCTTTGCCGTTTCGCGCTCAAGCAGTATCTCGCCAGCCAGATCTATCATGGCGGCGACCGGATGAAGGCCAAGATCGTCCAGGCCCGCATCGAGGCCGACCTCTGATCGCGATGCCCGACCTGCCCATCCGCCCGCGCCAGCTCGCCTTCGACCTGCCCGTCGACAGCCGCCATGGCGTCGAGGATTTCCTGATCGGCCCGTCCAACGAGGCGGCCTATGGTCTCGTCGAAGCCTGGCCGAACTGGCCGGACGCCTGGCTGCGTCTCGTCGGACCGGAAGGGGCCGGCAAGAGCCATCTTGCCGCGATCTGGGCGAGGGCCGCCCATGCCTGGTCGGTCCCGGCGGGGCAGGTGACGCAGGATTCGGTGCCGCATCTCGTCTCGGGCGGCGCGCTCGTCGTCGAGGATTGCGATTCCGGCCCGCGCGACGAGGCCGCCCTGTTCCACCTGATGAACGCGATCAGGGCGAAGGGCGGGTTTCTGCTGCTGACCGCGCGGACGCCGCCCGATCAGTGGGGCGTGCGGCTGCCCGACCTGCTGTCGCGGCTGCGGCTCGCGCCGCATGCGACGATCGCGCCGCCCGACGACGCGCTGCTGCGCGCCGTCCTGGTCAAGCTCTTCATCGACCGGCAGCTCATCGTCGACGCCGGCATCATCGAGGCCGTGGCGTTGCGCATGGAGCGCTCCTTCGCCGCGTCGCAGGCGCTGGTCGATGCGCTGGACCGCATGTCGCTGGAGCGCGGACGGCGCGTC
>JAKFWE010000252.1 GCA_021732895.1 Allobosea sp.
AGAGCGAGCGCAAGCGCCAGTACGAGGAATTCAAGGATCGTATCGGCGAGATCGTGTCGGGCGTGGTCAAGCGCGTCGACTACGGCAACATCACCGTCGACCTGCAGCGCGCCGAGGGCGTGATCCGTCGCGACGAGACTATCCCGCGCGAATCCCTGCGCGTAAACGATCGCGTGCGCGCCTACATCTTCGACGTGCGCGAGGAGCCGCGCGGCCCGCAGATCTTCCTGTCGCGCAGCCATCCGCAGTTCATGGCCAAGCTGTTCACGCAGGAAGTGCCGGAAATCTACGACAACATCATCGAGATCAAGGCGGTCGCCCGCGATCCCGGCAGCCGCGCCAAGATCGCGGTGCTGAGCCACGACAGCTCGATCGATCCGATCGGCGCCTGCGTCGGCATGCGCGGGAGCCGCGTCCAGGCCGTCGTGCAGGAGCTGCAGGGCGAGAAGGTCGACATCATCCCGTGGTCGAACGACACCGCGAACTTCATCGTCAACGCGCTGGCGCCGGCCGAGGTCAGCAAGGTGCTGATGGACGAGGAGAAGAACAAGACCGAGGTCGTCGTTCCCGACGATCAGCTCAGCCTCGCGATCGGCCGCCGCGGCCAGAACGTGAAGCTCGCCTCCCAGCTCACCGGCTGGGAAATCGACATCATGACCGAGACCGAGGAGAGCGAGCGCCGCCAGAAGGACACGCGCGAGCGTACCGAGCTGTTCAAGGCCACGCTCGACGTCGACGATGTCATCGCCCATCTGCTGGTCGCCGAGGGCTATGCCACGGTCGAGGACATCTCCGACTCGGCGGTCGAGGATCTGGCCGGCGTCGAGGGCTTCGACGAGGAGATCGCCACCGAGCTGCAGCGGCGCGGCCGCGAGTATCTTGAGAAGCGCGATGCCGAGCTCGCCGAGCGCCTGGCGTCGCTGGGCGTTGCCGAGGACGTGGCCAATGCCGAGGGCCTGACCCTGGCGATGGTCGTGGCGCTGGGCGAGGCGGGCGTGAAGACGCTCGACGACCTCGCGGACCTCGCTTCGGACGAGCTGCGCGAGATCGTCGGCGAAAGCACGATCGACAACGACGCCGCCAACGCCATCATCATGAAGGCGCGTGAGCACTGGTTCGCCGACGAGGCCGCTCCGGCCGACGAAGCGAAGGTCTGAGCGGAGGAACGGCGCCTTTGACTCTTGCCCTTGCCATGACGGAACCCCATCTCACGGTGCACCCCGCCGGCCCGATGCGCACCTGCATCGTGACTGGCGAGGAAGGCGCGCCGGAGAAGATGATCCGGTTCGTCGTGGGTCCCGAGGGCGATGTCGTGCCCGACCTGGCGCGACAGCTTCCGGGACGCGGGATGTGGGTGCGGGCCGAGCGTTCGGCGCTCGAGCGGGCGGTCGAGAAGAAGCTGTTCTCGAAGGCCGCGCGGGCGCCGGTGAAGGCATCGGCCGAGCTGGTGGAGCGGGTCGAGCGATTGCTGCTCGAAAGGGTCCTGGCCGATCTCGGACGGGCGCGCCGCGCGGGCCGTGCGGTGGCGGGCTTCGTGAAGGTCGAGCAGATGATCGGTCGCGGGCAGGCGGGGCTCCTCGTCGTTGCCGACGAGGCCGATGGCGACGGATTGCAGAAGCTGCGGGCGACGGGCCTGCCGCTCGAGAAGCTGGGCGATGCGGCCGCGCTCGGCGGAATTTTCGGCCGCGAACAGGCGGTTTACGTGGCGATCGCTCGCGATGATGCGGGTGGCGCCTTCATTCAACGAATTTCTGCCGGAGCGTCGCGATGGCGCGGCTTCCGGCTGAACGGCGCCGGTTGACGGGCCGGGGCGGACCAAGGACAACAGCCGACATGACGGAACAGAACGAACAGAACAAGACGACCAAGCCGCTGACCCTCTCGACGGCGCGCACGGGCGCGGCCTCGAAGGCGGACGCGACGCAGGTGCGGCAGAAATTCTCGCACGGGCGTACGCGCGCGGTCACGGTCGAGGTCAAGAAGCCGGTGAAGCGCGCCGGGACGGCGCCTGCTGCAACGGCTGCGCCCGCTCCTGTGGCGCCCGCACCCGCTCCCGAGCCTCCCAAGCCCGCCGCGGCCCCCGCGGGACGCACGCTGAAGCTCGGTGGTAACGGCGGCGGCCAGCCGTCCGCGCCTCAGGCCAACCGGGCTCCGGGACCGACCCGGCAGCCCGGCGGTCGCGGCATCGTGCTGCGCACCCTCACCGAGGAAGAGAAGGAAGCGCGCGCGCGCGCTCTGGTCGACGCCAACCGCGACGCCGAAGTCGCGCGCAAGCGCGCCGCCGAGGAAGCCGCCCGTCGCGCCATCGAGGACGAGGCGCGCCAGAAGGCCGATGAGGAGCATCGCAAGCGTCTCGCCGAGGAAGAGTCGCGCAAGAAGATCGAGGAAGAGGTCAAGCGCAAGGCCGACGCGTTGGTGCAGAAGCGCCTCGACCAGGCTTCCACCGCCGCGCCGCAGACCACGATCGCGCGGCAGGCCAATGAGATCGTGGCGCGTCCGGCGCCGGCGCCCGCCGCTCCGGCTCCTGGCGCAACGACGCCCGCCGCGCCGATCCGCCGGCCGGCCGCTCCCTCCACCAGTGACGCGGTGCGCCGTCCGCTGCCGCCGATGCGGTCGACGATTGCCAAGCGGCTGCCGCAGCCGACGGGTGCGCGTCGCGAGGCGCCCAAGCGCCGTAACGACAAGGTCGACGTCGGCCGTGCGGTCGAGGGCGAGAACGATTTCCGCAGCCGGTCGGTGGCGCAGCAGCGCCGCCGCCTGGAGCGCGAGCGCCGCCAGCAGTTCGGCAGCGAGCCGCAGCAGAAGGTCTATCGCGAAGTCACGATCCCTGAGTCGATCACCGTCCAGGAACTCGCGGTGCGCATGTCCGAGCGCGGCGCCGACGTCATCAAGACGCTGATGCGCATGGGTGTGATGGCGACCATCAACCAGGCGATCGACGCCGACACGGCCGAGCTCGTCGTGACGGAAATGGGTCACCGCTACAAGCGCGTCGCCGAAGGCGACGTCGAGACCGGCCTGGCCGATATTCCCGATACCGACGATGAGCTGCAGCCGCGTCCGCCCGTCGTCACGATCATGGGTCACGTCGACCACGGCAAGACCTCGCTGCTCGACGCCTTGCGCGCCACCGACGTGGCCGCGCACGAGGCGGGCGGCATCACCCAGCATATCGGCGCGTATCAGGTGACCCTGCCGTCCCAGCAGAAGATCACCTTCCTCGACACGCCGGGCCACGAGGCGTTCACCGCCATGCGCGCCCGCGGCGCCAAGGTGACGGACATCGTCGTGCTGGTGGTCGCCGGTGACGACGGCGTCATGCCGCAGACCAAGGAGGCGATCGCCCACGCCAAGGCGGCGGGCGTGCCGATCATCGTGGCCGTCAACAAGATGGACAAGCCGGGCGCGGATGCGAGCCGGGTCCACAATGAACTGCTGCGCGAGGAGATCCAGGTCGAGGCGCTGGGCGGCGACGTCCAGTCGATCGAGGTCTCGGCGACCAAGCGGATGAACCTCGACAAGCTCGAGGAAGCCATCCTGCTG
>JAKFWE010000322.1 GCA_021732895.1 Allobosea sp.
CCTGCCGTCCCCGGCGGCCCCGCGCGCTGAGGGAAGGCGATCAGGAGGCGTCGGCCGCGCTAGCCGTCATTCGACGAATTCAGCTCGGCGGGCGTCAGGCCGTCCTCCGATCCGCCCAGCCCGGCGGCGCTCAGGAGCGCGTCATTGATCCGGTCCTGCCAGCCGGGGCCGCCCGCCTGGAAATGCGCCAGCGCGGCGCTGTCGATCCGCAGCGTCACCATCTCGCGGGCGCCGGGAACAGCCGGCCGCCTGTCGGCAGGGGCCGGCGCGGGCCTTGCCGTGGCCGGCTTGAACAGCGCCTCCGCCTTGTCGCGGGCGCTGCCCGGTCGGTGGGTGCGGTCGATGCTCATGTGCAAGGCCTTCCGGGGCAAGAAGCGCGATCGGGAGCCGCCATTCATCCGCGATGGAATTGATCGGGACGGTTCTGCGCCGGGCCGCGACGTCTCGCAATCGCAGGCGGGTCGCCATGCCATGGACGACGGCGGCTTAATGGTCGGAGCGAGAGGATTCGAACCTCCGACCCCTTGTCCCCCAGACAAGTGCGCTAACCGGGCTGCGCTACGCTCCGACAGCGCGGCTTATAGAGGCCCGCGCGAACCGATGCAACGCGCTTGCGGCGTCGGGTTCCGGCCCGGGTGAAGCGTCCCGTTCCGGCGCAGCCGCCGCCGGCCGCCATTAACGCTTTCTTGAGCCTTCGATTGCGTCCACGCCGCCTTGTGCGCAAACGTTCCAGACGGGACGGGGGTCCGAAGGCGGAGAACACCATGTCGATGGGTATCGCCACGACCGATTCGGGCGCAGCGCCACGCGCGGTCGCCAGGAACGGAGCGCCGTCTTCGCTCGAGAGCTTCTTCGGCGGCCTGCGGCCGCACTGGCATTCGCGATGGGCCTGGGACCATTACGAGCCGACCATACTCGGCCTCGCGCACCAGTTCGGGCTTCGCCGCGTCTGCGAGATCGGCGGCGGCCGCGATCCCCTGTTCTCGGCGGCGCAGGCGGCTCGCCATGGCCTCGATATCGTCGTCAACGACATTGACGCGGGCGAGCTCGCGCTGACCCCCGCCGGCCTGAAGACGGCGCGGTTCGACATCGCCGGCGACCTGTCCGAACCCGATGTCCGGCGCGGCGGCTACGACCTGATGGTCTCGCGCATGGTCTTCGAGCATGTTCACGACGTCGAGCGCGCCTGGAGCAACATCCATGCGCTGCTGGCGCCGGGCGGCGTCGCGCTTTGCTTCTTCCCGACCCTGTGGGCGCCCGTCTTCGCGCTGAACCATCTGCTGCCGGAGAAAGCGTCGCGCGCCATCGTGCACGCGCTGTTCCCCGCCAGGCGCGACGGCGGCGGCGACCCGAAATTCCCCGCCTTCTATGATCATTGCCGCGGCAGCCGCGAGCGGATGCAGCCGATGCTGAACCGCGCCGGCTTCGCCGACGTCCATATCCAGCGCTTCTGGGGGCATGGCTATTTCGATCGGATGCCGGGGCTCCGGCAGGCGGATCACGCTTTCAATGCGCTCGCCGCGAAGATCGGCTGGGACCTGGTGACGACCTATGCCTATGCCGTGGTGCGCAAGGACAAGATCTGACCGGCGGCGCGCTTGAGGGAGAACCCGTTGGACGAAGTCGGCTACTTCGCGCTGGCGAGGCGCGATCTCGAGCGCGGCGGCGAGCAGGTCTACATCGTCACCGCGTTGCCGGTCGCGCGAAGCGTGCTGAGCGCGCTTTCCTATGAACGCGACCGTTCCGAGCTCGAAGCGGACCGCGACAGCCCCTACCGCTGGTTCGTGGTCAGGCTTGACCCCGAGCAGATCGCACGTCTGCCGCCGGGGTCGACGGAGGCCTGAGCGCCGCCAGCCCCCAGACCAGCCCGAGCATCAGGTAGAAATGCCGCCAGTGGTCGGTGTCGATCTGCACGCCTTGCAGGATGGTGACGAACAGCACCGACCAGAGCACGATCGCGTGGTTCTGCCAGGGCGCGCGCCGGAACACGAGCGTCCATCCGGCATAGCAGGTCGCCGCCATCAGCCCCAGCCAGGCGACGCCGCCGAGCCAGCCATAGGAGGCGAAGGCGTTGATGTAGACGTTGTGCGGGTCCTCCGGGAAGAACCAGCGGAAGCGCAGCGGCCCGAAGCCGTTGGGTTCCCCCAGCAGCAGCGGGATCGAGCGCAACTGGTTGCCGAACCGGCCGGTGACGCCCTGGTCGTAGGCCTGGTCCAGCGTGGCGCGGATCTCGAAGACGCTTCGCACGCCTTCGAACGAGAGCGCGATCAGAAGAGCCGCCGCCATCAGCACGAAGGCGATCATGGTCAGGAAGACGATGCGGGCGCGCCGCGAGGCGCTCGGCGCCGTCAGGAAGGTGAGCGTGATCATCAGAAGCGCCGAAACGGCGAGATTGCCCCACGCCCCGCGCGAGAAGGTCAGGAACAGCGCTGCCAGCGGCAGGCTCATCGCCAGCAAGCCGCGCGCGAGCCCGATCCGGCCGATCAGCACGTGCTGCAGGGCGTAGACGATCGGCAGCACCAGGAAGGGGCCGAGCACGTTGGGGTCCTTGAACGTGCCGGACGCCCGCCCGTGCAGCGAGAACGCCGAGCCCAGCCCGGCGATGTCGAAATAGCCGATCAGCGCGGCGAATGCGGCGCACCAGGCGGCGAAGAGATAGCCCTTGCGCAGGGTTTCGAGCCGTCCGACGGCGTCCTCCGCCATGATCGCGGCGAGGAAGATCGCCGTCACCATCAGGTAGACTGAGACGGCCGTGAAGCGCACCGACGCTGCGTCCTCCATCCACGGGATCAGCGAGACGGCGCCGCCGATGTTGTAGAGCAGCAGCAGCGCCGCCATCGGCAGCAGCTTCTGCGTGAAGCGGATGCCGGTCAGCGCGAAGACGAACAGGACGAGCAGGAAGGCGACCTCGTAGGGCGAGGGCTCGATCAGCGCGAAGCCCGACGACGCCGTCAGCAGCCACAGCGCGCCGCGCTTGATCGTGGCGTGGGAGATCGTCAGGGCGCCCCGGCGGCGGCCTCCGGCGTCGCCGGTCCGGTCCGCGAGCGCGCTCAATAGGCGTTCTCGCTCTTGGTCATGAGCGAGATCGGGGTCTTCAGCAGGATGTAGATGTCGAGCAGCACGGACCAGTTCTCGATGTAATAGAGATCGTGCTCGACGCGGCGCTGAATCTTGTCCTCGGTGTCCGTCTCGCCGCGCCAGCCGTTGATCTGGGCCCAGCCGGTGATGCCGGGCCGGACCTTGTGGCGGGCGAAATAGCCGTCGACGACCTGCTCGTAGGCCCGGTTCTCGGCGGTGGCGTGGATGGCGTGCGGGCGCGGGCCGACCAGCGAGAGATCGCCGCGCAGGATCACGTTGAAGAGCTGCGGCAATTCGTCGATCGAGGTCTTGCGGATGAAGCGGCCGACCCGGGTCACGCGCGGATCGTCCTTGGTGACCTGCCTGGCGGCGGTCGGATCGCTCATCGCGTGGTGCAGCGAGCGGAATTTGAAGACCTCGATCAGCTCGTTGTTGAAGCCATAGCGCTTCTGCCGGAAC
>JAKFWE010000393.1 GCA_021732895.1 Allobosea sp.
GAGGCCGTCCGCCGCCACCCTGTCCGCGCCTGTCCGATCCGGCTGAAAGCGCCTGGAATGATCAGCCCCTCCTTCCTGGCCGGCGGTGCCGCCCCGCGCCCCAGAACCGTCGTCATCGCCGACGATTCTGTCGTCGTGCGCGGGCTGTTCGCCCGTTGGCTCGGCGAGAGCGGCCGCTTCCATGTCGTCGCCGTCGCCGGCGACGGCGAGACGGCGATGGCGCACGCCGCCCGCTACCAGCCCGACATCATGGTGCTCGGTCTCGACATGCCGGGCGTCGACGGCGTCGCCGCGCTGCCGCACATCGTCCGCGACAGCCCGCGCACGGCCATCCTCATGGCCGCGACCCTGACCGAGCACAACGCCCGGCTGGCGCTGAAATGCATGACCATGGGCGCGATGGACGTGCTCTCGAAGCCGGACAGCCGTGGCGGCCTGACGCTCTCGCTGGATTTCCGCAGCGAGTTCCTGCTCAAGCTCGCGAGTCTCGCCCAGAGCGCCGCCGGGCAGGAACCCGCCCCGGCGGAGGCTCTCCAGTCGTCGCAGACCCAGCCGGGCGTCTTCGACCTGAGGCCTCTGATCTCGATGATGCCGCGTTATCTGGTGATCGGGGCTTCGACCGGCGGGCCGCGCGCGGTCGGCCGCGTGCTCGCGGATATCGGCGAGGGGCTGGAGGATCTGACGACGCTGATCGTCCAGCACATGCCGCCGGTCTTCACCGCCTCCTTCGCCGAACAGATCGCCGCGCAGATCGGAATGCCGACGCGCGAACCCTTCGACGGCGAACGGCTCGCGCGCGGCACGATCTACGTTGCGCCGGGCGGGCGCCATCTCGGCATCGACCGCAAGCTCGGCCATCTCGTCGCCAGCGTCAGCGACGGGCCGCCGGTGCGCTTCTGCCGCCCGGCGGTGGACGTGCTGTTTGCGGAAGCCGCGCGCCATCTCGGCGCGGCGGCGCTCGGGCTGGTGCTGACCGGCATGGGCAGCGACGGCACGGAAGGCGCCGGCGCGCTGCGCCGGGCCGGCGCCGCCGTGATCGCCCAGGACGAACTGTCGAGCACGATATGGGGCATGCCGGGCTCCGTCGTGCGCGCGAGGCACGCCAGCGCGGTGATCGCGCTGGACGGGGTCGGCCCGGCCATCCGCAGCCTGATTCGCGGGGGCGCGAGCGCATGACCGAGGCCGATTTCGATTTCCTGCGGGCCCTGCTGCATCGCCGCTCCGGGCTCTCGCTCAGCCCCGAGAAGCGCTATCTCATCGACAGCCGGCTCGGCATGCTGTGTCGCAAGCGCGGCGTCGAGAGCCTCGCCATGATCGTGCAGCGCCTGCGACAGGGCGGCGATCCGGCCCTGGAGCTCGCGGTCGTCGAGGCGATGACCACCAACGAGACGCTGTTCTTCCGCGACCGCTCGCCATTCGATCTGTTCCGCGACGTGATCGTGCCCGAGCGCCTCCAGGCGAATGCCGAGACGCGCAGCCTGCGGATCTGGTGCGCGGCGGTCTCGACCGGGCAGGAAGCCTATTCGCTGGCGATGATCCTCGACGAGATGGCCGGGCGCCTCGCCGGCTGGCGCATCGAGATCATGGGCACCGATATTTCGGCGGAGGTTCTGGAGAAGGCGCGCGCCGGCGCCTACAGCCAGTTCGAGGTCCAGCGCGGCCTGCCGGTGCAGTCGCTGCTGAAATATTTCCGGCAGGAGGGCGACCGCTGGCGCGTCGCCGACAGCATCCGCGCCATGGTCGATTTCCAGACGCACAACCTGCTGGAGCCCAACGGCCATCTCGGCCAGTTCGACGTGATCTTCTGCCGCAACGTGCTGATCTATTTCGACGTGCCGACCAAGGCCCGGGTGATGGCGGCGCTGGCGCAGCGCCTCGTTCCCGACGGCGCCTTCGTGCTCGGCGCGGCCGAGACGGTGATCGGCATCACGACGACCATCGTGCCCGACCGGCAGCATCGCGGCCTTTACCGCGACAGCGGCTCGGCCAAGGCCCAGACCACGAGCTTCGGCCTGCCCTTCGACCGGGCGAAGCCGCGCGTGCTGGACGCGGCGAGAGGCTGACGACCCGGAAAACCGCCGCGGCCAAACAAAAACCCCGCCTCGCGGCGGGGTCCCCGTCAGCCTGCCGTTTACATCCGACGGTCAAGCCTCGAAACGATAGAGCGTGTTGATGACCGCGCCATGACGAAGGCGCGGCGACATCAGGCCGGGATGCGCTCCTCGGCGTCCGTCGGCTCGCGCAGCACGTAGCCGCGGCCCCAGACGGTCTCGATGTAGTTCTTCCCGGCCGAGGCGTTGGCGAGCTTCTTGCGGAGCTTGCAGATGAAGACGTCGATGATCTTGAGCTCGGGCTCGTCCATGCCGCCATAGAGATGGTTGAGGAACATCTCCTTGGTCAGCGTCGTGCCCTTGCGGAGCGAGAGCAGCTCCAGCATCTGGTATTCCTTGCCGGTGAGGTGGACGCGGGCGGCGTCGACTTCCACGGTCTTGGTGTCGAGATTGACGACGAGGTCGCCGGTCGTGATGACCGACTGGGCGTGGCCCTTCGAGCGGCGCACGATGGCGTGGATGCGGGCGACGAGTTCGTCCTTGTGGAACGGCTTGGTCAGGTAGTCGTCGGCGCCGAAGCCGAGGCCCTTGACCTTGTCCTCGATGCCGGCGAGGCCCGAGAGGATCAGGATCGGCGTCTTGACCTTGGCGACGCGCAAGGAGCGCAGAACCTCGTAGCCCGACATGTCGGGCAGGTTCAGGTCGAGCAGGATGATGTCGTAATCGTAGAGTTTGCCGAGATCGACGCCCTCTTCGCCCAGATCGGTCGTATAGACGTTGAAGCTCTCCGATTTGAGCATCAACTCGATACTTTGGGCGGTTGCGCTATCGTCTTCGATCAGCAGAACCCGCATGTCACGTCCCCAATTTCGCCCGCGGACAAGCCGACCGCACTTCTCGCCCCAGCCCCCGCGGCTTTGAACGATGACGGGCTTGCCCGATGAAACGCCACGCGACACGCTACGAAGAAATGGTTAACAAACCGTGATTCCCGTGCGCAAGCGCTTGTTGGGTAAAGTCTGACGATCCTTGCCGAAGTGAGTCGAAATTGACACGGATCGAAACGGCTTCACCCGCGAATACGCCCTTCGCGGAGGCCCGCGCCGGGAATCGGAGTGAGTATCGACCCCGCGCCCGCCACAGCCTCGAACACAGTGTTAATCACTCAGGTAAATGAAAGGTTGACGGAACCGCTCATGAGCATGGCTTCGCGCGGCGACCGGCTTTCGCAGCTCGCCGGCATCATCGACGGGCTCGACGCGGTCACGGTCCACGGCCGGGTCGTCGGCGTGCGCGGCCTGATGGTCGAGGTCGCCGGGCCGATCGGCGCGATGAGCCTCGGCGGGCGGATCGGCATCGAGATCGCGCCGGGCGCGCGGGTGCCCTGCGAGGTGATCGGGTTCTCCGGCGAGAAGGCGCTCGTCATGCCCTATGGCGGGCTAGACGGGGTCCGGCGCGGCTGCACCGCCCATGT
>JAKFWE010000294.1 GCA_021732895.1 Allobosea sp.
GCACCCGGGTTCAGCCTCGGCGGCGCCGCCGGGCGTGGAATTGCACACGCCGGTTTCCGGCAGCACGAGTTCGACGCGCCGCGCCGCCGCATGGTCGCCGGCGATCTCGGCGACGATCGAGCGGACCTGCTCGTGGCCCGTCGCCAGCAGGAATGTCGGCGCGCGGCCATAGGCCTTCATCCCGGCGATGTAGAAGCCGGTCTCGGGGTGCGCGAGTTCCGCCGCACCGTGCGGCCGGACCGAGCCGCAGGAATGTTCGTTGGGGTCGATCAACGGGGCCAGCGCCGGCGTGCACTCCAGCGCCGGATCGAGTTGAACCCGCAACTCCCGCAAGGAGGCGAGATCGGGCCGGAACCCCGTCGCGACGACGAGTTCGTCGACCATGATCACGCGCGCCGGGTCGTCCTGCCCGGCAAGGAGCAGCGCGGCGCCGGCCCGGGCGATCCGTCCGAGCTGGAAGCCGGTTTCGACCGTGATCCGGCCGGCGTCCACCAGCGCCGCGATCCTCAGCCCGAGCGCGCCGCGCGCCGCCAGTTGATCCGCTTCGCCGCCGCCGAACGCCCTGGACAGGGCCGCGCCGCGATAGAGCCATGTGATCGCGGTCTGCGGAACCTGCTCCTGAAGGTCCGCGAGCGCGATCAGCGTGCCGATCGCCGAATGGCCGCCACCGAGCACGGCGACGCGCTGGCCGGCATAGCGAAACCGGGCGTCGCCGAGAATGTCGGGCATGCCATAGCTGATGCGGTCCGCCGCCTCGCGCTCGCCGGGAGCCGCCAGACCGCCGGCGCCGGCCGGGTTGGGAGAGAGCCAGGTGCCGGACGCGTCGATCACGGCGTCGGCCTGGAGGGTTCCGTCGCCGTCGCCGTCGCGATAGCGCAACGCGAACGGCGCCCGGTCGCGGCCGGCCGTCCTGACCTTGTCGAAACCGGCGCGGGAGACCGACAGAACCCGTGTCCCGAGGCGGATCGCCCCGCGCAACGGCGTGCGTGCGGCGAGGGGGGCGAGATAGGCCTCGAACAGCTCGCCGCCGGTCGGATAGCGCTCCGGGTCCGGGCTTCGCCACCCCGTCGCGTACAGGAGGCGAATCGCCGCCGCATCGGTGTTGAAGCTCCATGGCGAGAACATCGGGACATGCGCCCATTGCCTGACCGCATGGCCGACCGACGGCCCGCGCTCCAGAACTACCGGCGCCAGCCCGCGCTCCAGCGCATGCGACGCAGCCGCCAGTCCGACCGGACCTGCGCCGATGATGGCTATCGATCTCGCGCCGGCCACCAGTTTCTCCATCATTCCAGAAACACCAAAATGTCAGGCGCGGCGCGACGCCCGGGCCGGGGCCGGCAAGGGCCCCGGGCAAAGGCTGTCGGCGCAGCATTCGGCGACGAGGAATTCGACCAGGCTGTTCATCAGATCGAAGTTGGCGCGGCAGATCAGCGTTCGGCTGCGTCTTTCCTGTGAAACGAGATCGACGATCATCAGCGCCTTCAGGTGATGCGACAGGGTCGAGTTCGCGATCCGGAGGCGCTGCTGAATCTCGCCGACGGACAGCCCCTCATGTCCGGCGCGCACGAGGAGGCGAAACACAGCGAGCCGGGTTGGGCTCCCAATGGCCTCGAGCTTCGCGGCAGCGGAAATCACGTCCATGAGCGCGACGCTCACCGGCCCCGGCCGCTGTGTCAAGCTATATTTCCGGAAATCTCGAAATACAGGAGCGGGCAGTCGTCCGCGCCGGCGATCGCACCGGCTTGCCCTTCCAGCCCCGCCATGGCATCGCTCCGGCCAACCGAAAGGACGCCAGCCGTGGACAAGACCGAACTCGCCAAGCTCGAAGGCTACCTGCGACGCACCTTCGCCAACCATTCCATCAGCGTGCGCGCCCGCATGAAAAAGAACGATTCGGCCGAGGTCTATCTCGCCGACGAGTTCATCGGCATCATCCATGTCGATGACGAGGACGGGGACCGCTCGTTCAACTTCACGATGGCGATCCTCGACGTGGATCTCGAGGCCTGAGGACAGCCGCCGGCGCACGGTTCGGCCGCCGGCTCAGCGGATCAGGCCGTCGATGACCCGCCGCACGCCGCCGAGCATCAGGCCCCAGTCGGCGACGATGGCGCGCGGGAAGCGGATGTTCACATCGAGCCCCCGGTGGCGGAAGGTGACGCGGCACGGTTCCTCGAGCGAGGCCGCGCCGGCGTCGAGCGGGCAGCGCGCCGCAAAGCCGCGCCCGTCCGGAGCCGAGACGTAGAGCTCGTCGCCGGCGTAGGGCGAGCCGCTGCGGAAGCCGCGCACAACCAGTCCGCCGGGATTGGACCAGACCGTCGGCGTCAGGAACCGGGCGTAGACCGAAAGCTGCGTCGCCGGCTCGTTGACCTTGTCCTGCGGGCTCAGGGTGACCAGCAGCCGCCGACCGGTCGCCTCGGTTACGGGGCCGAGCGCGGGCCAGCTCAGCCGCAGCCGCGCCAGACCGACGACCTGCACCTCGTCCTCGGGGTCGACGCCGGTGAGTTCGCGCGGGATCAGCAGCGCGACGCCGCCGATGCGCGCCGGCTGAAGCGTTCCCGCCGGCGGGTCTTTCAGCCGCGGCAGCGCCAGGATCGCGGCCGTCGCCGCCAGACCGAGCAGGATGATCGCGAAGGCCGCCTTCGCCAGAGCCAGGTCGGCGCGGGGCAGCGCCGGCGCGGGGCGCCTCAGCCGGGCGCGAACCATCGTGGCGAGGTCGGCGGCGGGATGAGGCTGCTCTTCGTGCGGGAGGGAGGCGCTCACGATGCTGCTACCTTCGGCGATGATCGCCCCGCAATGAAGCAGAAGCGCCTTAACGGCTCGTAAACCATGCCGGCTGATGCGAGGCGCTCCGCAATTTCGCCTTGGTGGACCGGCCTAGTCGCGTGCCCGCCCGAACACGAAGGCCCCCATGATCTTGTGTCGCCTGCTCCGGATCGCCATGGTCGGGCTTGCGCTCGCGACGCCTTTCGCCGAAGTCGGTCCGGCGCAATCGCAGGACGGGGCCGCGGCCCGGCGCGCGGCGGCGGCGCCGACCGAGGCCCTGCCGCCCGCATCCGTCACCCGCCATGCGCTCGCGCTTGCGGACCGGACGCTGCGTTACACGGCGACGGCGGGGGCCTTGCCGGTGCGCGACCGCTCCGGCCGGCTTCTCGGCGAAATCGCCTATGTCGCCTATGTCCTCGACCGGGACGCGCCGGCGCGCGCGGCGCGGCCGGTCGCCTTCGCCTTCAACGGCGGGCCGGGCGCGGCGTCCGCCTTTCTCAATCTCGGCGTGATGGGGCCGCGGCGTCTGCCCTTCGGCCGGCAGGGCGACGCGCCCTCGGCGCCGCCGACGCTGGTCGACAATGCCGAAACCTGGCTCGATTTCACGGATCTCGTCTTCATCGATCCGGTCGGGACCGGCTTCAGCCCTTCGCCGCCGGCAATGACGAGGCGCGGGGCGCGCTCTGGTCGGTGGAGGGCGATTATCGGTCGCTGGCGCGGTTCGTCGCCGATTGGCTGCGGCTGAACGATCGCCTC
>JAKFWE010000320.1 GCA_021732895.1 Allobosea sp.
ACGTGGACGGCTCCCACATTCGCACGCTGCTGCTGACCTTCTTCTATCGGCAGATGCCGGAGGTGATCGAGCGCGGGCATCTCTTCATCGCCCAGCCGCCGCTCTACAAGGCGGCGCGCGGCAAGAGCCATGTCTATCTCAAGGACGAGCGCGCGCTCGAGGACTACCTCGTCGAGACGGCGCTGGATGGAGCCGTGTTCAAGACCAGCGACGGCGCCGAGCGCGGCGGGCCCGATCTGCGCGCCCTGATCGAGGAGGCGCGTGGCGTGCGCAACACGCTCTCCCTGCTGCATTCGCGCTATGACCGGCGCGTCGTCGAGCAGATGGCGATCGCCGGCGCGCTGCGCCCGCTCTCCGACCGCAGCGAAGAGCAGGCCAATGCGGCCGCGGCCTCTGTGGCGCAGCGGCTCGACGCGATCTCGGACGATCTCGAACGCGGCTGGGAAGGCAAGGCGAGCGACGGCGGCTATGTTTTCTCGCGGCTGGTGCGCGGCGTGAAGCAGGTCGCGATGCTCGATTCCGGCCTGCTCGCCAGCGCCGAGGCGCGCAAGCTCGATTCCTCCGCCGTCTCGCTTCAGGAGGCCTACGCCAAGCCCGGCGTGCTCAGCCGCAAGGGCGACGACCATGCCGTCAACGGCCCCACCGACCTGTTCGACGCGGTCTCCGCCATCGGCAAGAAGGGCGTCGCGCTGCAGCGCTACAAGGGGCTGGGCGAGATGAACCCGGACCAGCTCTGGGAAACCACGCTCGATCGCGACGCGCGCTCGCTGCTGCGCGTCAAGAACGACCAGAACGACGAGGCCGACGATCTCTTCGTCAAGCTGATGGGCGACGTGGTCGAGCCGCGCCGCGAATTCATCCAGAACAACGCGTTGAACGCGACGGTCGATACATGAGCTCGCAGGCCGCGAAGTTGGCGCTCGCCGCGCTTGCGGCGATGGCTGTGGTCGGAGGGGCATCAAGCAGCCTTGCGCAGGAACCCGCCCGGCCGAACTGGGCGCAGGTCAAGTGCGAACGCTACGCGAAAGGCTGGGCGCAGGCGCTGGCGCGGCAGGGCACGACCGGGCTGGGACGCGCGTTTCTCGAACGCCACGCCGCCTTCGTCGCGTCCGGCTGCGCCGGCGCGCCCGATGTCTGCGCCCGTTCATCGCAGGAACTCGCGCTGGCCAACACCATGGTGATCGTGGCGATGAACGCCGGGGCGGCCAGCACCTTTCCGCCCTTCGCCTGCCGCGACTGAAGCGGCCAGCCGATATCCGCCGGTTCAGCGCCGCAGCCGCAGCCGATTGCCCCAGGGGTCGGCGACGGTCACGGCCTCGCCGTCATCCGCGCCGCCCGCCGCCAGCATGCGCGCGCGCAGGGCCGCGAAGTCCGGCTCCCGCGACGCCACGATCTCGACATGGTCGAGCCCGGCCTCGCCAGGGCCGCGCGCGCCGGCCCCGCGGCTGCTCCAGACATTGACCGCGATATGGTGATGATAGCCGCCGCTCGCGAAGAAGCTCGCCCCGGGATAGCGCACCGTCAGGTCGAAGCCGAGCGCATCGCGATAGAAGGCCTCGGCCGCGAGCGTGTCGCCGACGCGCAGATGGACATGGCCCATGCGGGTTCCGTCGGGCAGGCCGGAATAGACGCCCCCGGCCGCCTCGCGCCTGAGCGCCGCGAGATCGAGTCGCTCGGTCGCCATCGCGATCCGGCCGTCGCGGCGGGGCCAGTCGGCGCGCGGCCGGTCGCGATAGATCTCGATGCCGTTGCCCTCGGGATCGGACAGGTAAAGAGCTTCGCTGACGAGATGGTCGGACGCTCCCTCCAGCGCGAGGCCGGCCCCGGCCGCGTGGGCGAACCAATCGGCAAGCGCGGTCCGCGAGGGCAGCACGAGGGCGAGATGAAACAGGCCGACCGGCGACGTCGGGCGCACGGCGCCTTCCAGCAGGTGCAGCAGCGGCGAACCCGCGACGCCGAGCGTGGCGCGCTCCGGCGTCCGGCCGATCACGCTAAGGCCGATCCTGTCGCGGTAGAACGCCGTCATCCCCGACAGGTCGACGACGCGCAGCGCGACCGCGCCGATGCGGCAGGGCGCATCGAAGGCCTCCAGCCCGTCGGGTCGATGCGGTGATGGATCGATCTGGACCGGAGACATCGCAGGCTCCCTGACGAACGCGGCCCGATCGCCGCCCGCCATCCAGATGGCGATCTTCGCCGGCCTTGTCGCCCCCGCGCCGGGCAAATCAGGAATTGCAACGCTGCAATCGCAACGGTCGCTCAGGGCTTCGTCGGGTCCGGCCTGTCGATGGCGAAATGCGAGAACCACGGCCGTTCGCTCCCGGCTATCAGCATCCCGATCAGGCGCGAGGCGAGGAAACTGAAGGTGATGCCGTTGCCGCCATAGCCGTAGGCGGCCAGGAGGCGCGGCTGGCCGGGAACGCGCCCGATCAGCGGCAGGCCATCGGAGGTCTGTCCGAATGAGCCGGACCAGGCGAAGCCGAGGCTGGGCTCGGCGGCCGGCGCCAGCGCCGCGAGCTTCGCCAGCAGGGCCGCGCTCTTCTCCGGCTGGCGCCGCTCGCGCAGCGCCTCGTCGTCATGCTCCTCGTCCTCGCCGCCGATGACGATCGCGCCGTCCCGCGTCGTGCGGCAATAGACGTAATCCTGCGACGCCTCCCAGACCAGCGCCGGCCCCGGCCAGAGCGCTTCCGGCCGCTGCGGCAGGGTCGCGATCGCCCAGCTCGAGGCGACACGGTGAAGATCGCTGACGACGCAATCGGGCATGACGTAACCGGTCGCCAGCACAATATGATCCGCCTCGATCGTCCGGCCGCCGGCGAGGCCGACGAAGGCGGAGCCAGGCCGGCTCTCGAAAGCGATCGCCTCGTCGCGCACGAACTGCGCGCCCCGTGCGCCCGCCAGCGCCAGCAAGGCATGGCAGAGGCTGAGCGGATCGGCCTCCGCCGAGCCCGGCGAGACGATCGCGCCTCTCCTGTCGAAGCCGAAGGCCGAAAGCAGCCCGGCATGGTCGAGATAGTCGCCCGGCAGCCCCGCCCGAGCGCGCAGGACGTGCTCCTCCCGCAGCTCGGGCGGACCGACATCGCCGGCCGCAAGGTAAACCGTCTGGCGCGGCCAGTAGCCGCAGGATACGCCAAGTCCCGCGATCAGAGCGCTGAGCCCTTCGACCGCCTTGAAACTGCGTTGGTAGACATCCGCCGCAGCGTCGAAACCATACAACGCGGCCAGGCGACGCAACGGCAGGTCGATCTCCCATTGCAGCATCGCGGTGCTGGCGACGGTGCTGCCGAAGCCCGGCCGCTCGCGATCGACAACGGCGACGCGCAAGCCCCGCGCGCTGAGGTGCTCGGCCAGCAGCGCGCCGGTGATGCCCGCGCCGACGATCGCGACGTCGCACAGCAGATCGGCGTCGAGCGCCCTTCCGGGCGGGCGGGCGATTCCGGCGCGCCACGGGCTGGCCCCGCTGCGCAGATCATCTTGCCTCGTCGCCAGATTGTCGCGCACGGCTCAATCCTTCGGTGGTC
>JAKFWE010000329.1 GCA_021732895.1 Allobosea sp.
GGCCGCCGGCGCGAGCGGGCGACGGGAGGGCGGGCATGACCGCGTTCGATAAGAAGAGCCTGCTCGAGCGCTTCCGCGCCATGATCGCGAAGGGCGAGCCCATCATCGGCGGCGGCGCCGGCACGGGGCTGTCGGCCAAGTGCGAGGAGGCCGGCGGCATCGACCTGATCGTGATCTACAACTCCGGCCGCTATCGCATGGCGGGCCGGGGCTCGCTCTCGGGCATGATGCCCTATGGCGACGCCAACGCGATCGTCATGGCGATGGCGGCCGAGGTGCTGCCGGTCGTGAAGACGACGCCCGTCCTCGCCGGCGTCTGCGGCACCGACCCGTTCAGGCGCATGGACGTCTTCCTCGACGAGGTGGCGCGCGTCGGCTTTTCCGGCGTGCAGAACTTTCCGACGGTCGGATTGATCGACGGCGTTTTCCGCAAGAACCTCGAAGAGACCGGCATGGGCTACGGCCTCGAGGTCGAGATGATCGCGCTCGCCAACGCCAGGGGGCTGCTGACCACCCCTTACGTCTTCTGCGCGGACGATGCCCGGGCCATGGCGAAAGCCGGCGCCGACATCATCGTCTGCCATCTCGGGCTGACCACGGGCGGCGCGATCGGCGCGGAAACGGCGCTGAAGCTCGCCGAATGCCCGGCGCTGGTCGACGGCTGGGCCAAAGCCGCGCTCGAGGTGAAGCGGGACGCGATCATCCTGGTCCATGGCGGGCCGGTCGCCGAGCCGGCCGACGCCGACTTCATCATGAAGAACACGAAACACTGCCACGGCTTCTACGGCGCGTCCTCGATGGAGCGGTTGCCGGTGGAAATCGCGATCCGCGAGCAGACGCGGGCGTTCAAGCGCATCGGCCGAGGCCGTGCGTCATGAGTGAAGCGATCGTCATTGCGAGCGCAGCGAAGCAACCCAGGGGCGGCAGGGCTCTGCATCCCCCTGGATTGCTTCGCTGCGCTCGCAAAGACGGAGTTCAAACGACAGAAATCAAGTGGAGCACTTCACTATGACGGGTCAACTGATCGGATCGCTGATCCTCTGGCTGATCGTGGCGGTGATCGTCATCGCCATCGTCGTCTATCTGGTGAACTGGCTGTATCGCCGCTCTTCGAAGGAAGTGTCCTTCGTGCGCACCGGCCTGTTCGGCGAGAAGGTGGTGATCAATGGCGGCGCCTTCGTGCTTCCGATCATCCACGACGTCACGCCCGTCAACATGAACGTGCTCCAGCTCGCGGTGACCCGCGCCAACGGCGATGCGCTCAGCACCCGCGACCGCATGCGCGTCGATATCGACGCCGAGTTCTACGTCCGGGTGAAGCCGGAGCGGGACTCGGTCGCGATCGCCGCCGCCACGCTCGGCCGGCGCACCCTGCAGCCGGACCAGCTCAATGCGCTGCTCTCGGGCAAGTTCATCTCGGCGCTGCGCACCGTCGCCTCCGAGATGACGATGCAGGAAATGCACGAGAAGCGCGGCGCCTACGTCCAGCGCGTCAAGGACGCCGCCGCCGAGGCGCTCGACCAGAACGGCCTGGTGCTGGAATCGGTCGCCCTGACCGACCTCGACCAGACCGACCTGCAATATTTCAACCCCTCCAACCGTTTCGACGCCGAGGGCCTGACGCGGATCATCGAGGAGATCGAGGACAAGCGGAAGCTGAGAAACGACATCGAGCAGGACGCGATGATCCGTATTCGCACCCGCAACCTCGAAGCCGAGCGCCAGGCGCTGGACATCGAGCGCGAAAGCGAGGGTGCGCGGCTCGAACAGCAGCGCGAGATCGAAATCAAGCGAGCCGTCCAGCGCGCGGAAGTGGCGCGCGAGCGCGCCGCCCGCGATACCGAGGCCGAGCAGGCCCAGATCCTCTCGCGCGAGGAGATCGAGAAATCGCGGATCGCCAATGAGCGCGCGATCAGCGAGGCGCGCATCGCGTCCGATCGCGATATCCGGCAGCAGGAGATCGCCCGCACGCTCGCCGTCGAGGAGGCCGAGATCGGCGCGAGGGAGACGATCGAGAAGGCGCGCATCGCCAACGAGCAGGCGATCAACCTCGCCCGCATCGCCTCCGACCGCGACATCCGCCAGAAGGAGATCGAGCGCACCAAGGTGCTCGAGGGCGCCGAGATCGCCGCGCGCGAAGCGACCGAGAAAGCCCGCATCGTCCAGGAAGCGGCGATCGAAGCCGAGCGGATCGGCCGCGAACAGGAGGTGCGCGTCCGCGAGATCGAGCGCACCCGCACGCTGGAGGAGGGCGACATCGCCGCCCGCGAAACCGTGGAATCCGCCAGGATTGCCCAGGAGGAGCGTGTCCGCGCCCTGCAGATCGCACGCAACCGGGCGCTCGACGAGGCCGAAATCGCCGCCCGCGAGGCGATCGAGAAGGCTCGCATCGCGCAGGAGAACGCGATCGCGGCCGACCGCATCGCGCTCGATCAGCGCACCCGGCTGCTGGAGATCGGGCGCACCGAGACGGTCGAGGCGGCCGAGATCGCCGCGCGCGAGGCGACCGAAAAGGCCCGCATCACCCAGGAGCAAAGCGTTTCGAGCGCGCGCATCCGCCGTGACGAGAATGTCCGCAGCCTCGAAATCTCCCGCAATCAGGCGATCGACACGGCCGAGATCGCGGCCCGCGAGGCGACCGAGGCCGCGAGGATCGCCCAGGAGCGGGTCAACGCCGCCGAGCGCATCGCGGCCGAACTTGCGACCAGGGAACTCGAGATCAGGCGCGCCGCCGAACTCGACGGCGCCGAACTGAAGCGCCGGGATGCGGTCGAGCGACAGCGCATCACGACCGAACTGAAGCTCGACCAGGAGCGAATTTCCTCCACCAGAACGCGCGAGATGGCGCAGATCGCGCAGAAGGAGGCGATCGAAATCGCCGAGGAGCAGCGCGCCATCGCGCTCGCCGCCAAGAAGGTCGAGCGCGCGGATGCCGACAAGACCCTGAGGCAGGCCGAGATCACGGCGCGCCAGCAGGTCGAAACCGTCGACATAGGCCGCGAACAGGCGCTTGAAACGGTCAGGATAGAGCGCCGCCGGGCGCTGGAGCAGCTCGAGATCGCCCGTACGCAGGCGCTTCAGGAAGCGCAGATCGCGTCGAACGAGGAGGTCGAGCGCGCTCGCATCTCCTCGGATCGAGGCCTCGACGAGGCGCGCATCGGCCGCCAGCGCGAACTGCGCAAGCTCGAGATCGAGCGTGAGCGCGATGTCGAGAGCGCCGCGATGGACAAGGCCATCGCGCTCTACGCCAAGTCGCTGGAGGAATCGGCCGCGCAGGCCAATGCCGAGATTGCGCGCGGCAAGGCGGTCGATGCCGAGGAACAGGTCAAGACAATCCGGGAGAGCGCGGGCGCGCAGCGGCGCAAGACCGTCGAGGTCCTGCTCGCGCAGAAGGCGGCCGAGGAATCCAACATCGCCGCGGAAGCCGACAAGGTCCGCCGCGCCGTCGAGGCCGAGGCGCAGAAGCTGCTCTACGAGGCCGAGAACGTGCTCAGCGACGGGGCGCGCT
>JAKFWE010000446.1 GCA_021732895.1 Allobosea sp.
GAAATGCGCGACCTTGTGGACGTCCTTTGGCAGCGTCTCGTCGTGATAGGCGCGCGCCGTGTCGGGATCGAGGCCCAGATTGAACTGGTCCTCCCAGCGGAAGTCGAAGCGCGCCCGGCTGAGCGCGTCGTCCCTGAGTTTCGCCGCCGGGTGGCCCTTGGCGAGATCGGCGGCGTGGGCCGCGATCTTGTAGGTGATCACGCCGGTCTTGACGTCGTCGCGGTTGGGCAGGCCGAGATGCTCCTTGGGCGTGACGTAGCAGAGCATGGCGCAGCCATACCAGCCGATCATCGCAGCCCCGATGCCCGAGGTGATGTGGTCGTAACCCGGCGCGATGTCGGTCGTCAGCGGTCCGAGCGTATAGAACGGAGCCTCGCCGCACTCCCTGAGCTGCTTGTCCATGTTCTCCTTGATCTTGTGCATCGGCACATGGCCGGGGCCCTCGATCATCACCTGGCAGCCCTTGTCCCAGGCGACCTTGGTCAGCTCGCCAAGCGTCTCCAGTTCGGCGAACTGGGCGCGGTCGTTGGCGTCGGCGATCGAGCCCGGGCGCAGGCCGTCGCCGAGCGAGAACGAGACGTCGTATTTGCGCATGAGATCGCAGATCTCGTCGAAGCGCTCGTAAAGGAAGCTTTCCTTGTGATGCGCCAGGCACCAGCGCGCCATGATCGAGCCGCCGCGCGACACGATGCCGGTCACCCGCGAGGCGGTCAGCGGCACGTAAGGCAGCCGCACGCCGGCATGGATGGTGAAATAGTCGACGCCCTGCTCGGCCTGCTCGATCAGCGTGTCCTTGAACACCTCCCAGTCGAGCTTGACCGGATCGCCGCCGACCTTCTCCAGAGCCTGGTAGATCGGCACGGTGCCGATCGGCACCGGCGAGTTGCGCAGGATCCAGGAGCGGATGTTGTGGATGTTGCGGCCGGTCGACAGGTCCATGACCGTGTCGGCGCCCCAACGGATCGCCCAGACCAGCTTCTCGACCTCCTCGGCCGCGCCGGAGGTTACGGCGGAATTGCCGATATTGGCGTTGATCTTGACCAGGAAGTTGCGGCCGATCGCCATCGGCTCCAGCTCGGGATGGTTGATGTTGGCCGGGATGATGGCGCGGCCGCGCGCGATCTCGTCGCGGACGAATTCCGGCGTGACGAATTCCGGCACCGACGCGCCGAAGCTCTCGCCATCGGCATGGCGCTCCTTCGCGCCTTCCAGCATGGCGGCGCGGCCGAGATTCTCGCGGTGGGCGACGTAGATCATCTCGGGCGTGACGATGCCGGCGCGCGCGAACTCGAACTGCGTCGCCATCTGGCCGTCCTTGGCGGTCAGCACCGGGCGCTGCGCCGGGCAAGCCGGCACGAGCGCGTCGGCGGAGATGTTGCCGTTGTCGGCGTCCGTCACGGCGCGGCCGGGTATGGCGTCGAAGCCGCGCGCCTCGAGCCAGGCGCGCCGGATCTGGGGCAGACCGGCGTTCAGGTCGATCTTCGCATCGGTCTCGGTGAAGGGGCCGGACGGATCGTAAATGCGCACCGGCGGCTCGGAATCGGTCGTGAGCTGGACCTCGCGGAACGGCACCCTGATCGAGGCGTCCTCGGGCGTCGGCACATAGATCTTGCGCGAGCCGATGATCGGGCCGGTCGTGACCGATTGGGGGGCGGCCTTGACGCCGTTCTTGGCCGGCTTGGTGTGGGCGTTCATGGGGATCTCCTCCTTGGTCCAAGGTTCAGGAGATCCGGCGTCGAAGCGGTTCGTCGCTGTCTGCGGCCGGTTTGGGGCGAGCCGCGTTCCAGTCCCTCCGCCGGTATGACCCGGATCAGGTTCGACGGGTTCGGCTCTTCGCCGTCTCAGCCCTTGCGAGCACCCCTCGGAACGGGAGGGAGGTTAGGCGCGATGGCGGCTGCGCGCAACCCGGCAAAGGATTGTCGTCGTATTGGGGCCGGGCAATCGGGAACCCTATAGCGAGAACTTGTCTCCGTGCTTCAGATACCATCTGACGGTCACGGCGATGAACAACAGCGCGCTGACTGCAATCATCAGGTTCCCGAGGAAGTTCTGATAATCGATTTCCGATCTGAAAATTTTCACGACGAGCCGATCGGCGTCGAAAAAGAACAAGATCATGGCGGCGAGAAGCCCGATCAAGCCGACCCAGAACGCAATATCTTCCCATGATCGACCCAGATTGTATCTGATGATCAGGATTTCGATGATTGTCTCGATCATCACTCCCGCAAACAAGGGAATGATCGCAAGCGACCAAATCCGAGGTTTTCTCACCGGACGCCTTGAGCCCGATTGGAGCCGCCCGGGAATCTCACGCCAGAACATCGACCGCCTGCCCCTGGCCCTCGGGCAGCACGGCCTTCAGTGTCTCCGCGCCCTGCTGGAGCAGATCGACGACCGCCTGCTCTGTGCTCGCCTGCTGGCGCACGATCTCGGTCTGCAGCGCGGCCTGCGTCGAGGCGGCCTGCGTCGCCGCGGAAACCTGCGCGATGGCCAGTGAAACGCTCACGGATGGGGTCTCCTCGGCCTCGACGCTAGGCTTGAAGACCTTGCCCGATCATGAACGCGGTCGCGGAAATCCGGCGCGGCCCGAGGTCGCGCCGGATCGTCTGCCTCACTGGGGGGCGTTTCCGCCCGCCAGCAGCGGGGTGATGCGGCGCAGGGTGACGCGCCGGTTCTCCCGCGAATCCTCTTGCGTGTTCACCTTGAGATACTGCTCGCCATAGCCCTGGGTCGTGAGGTTCTCCGGCGGCACGCCGAAGTCGCGCGACAGGATTTCCGCCACCGACTGGGCGCGCCGGTCCGACAGCGACAGGTTGTCGATGTCGGCGCCGACCGCGTCGGTATGGCCCTCGATCAGGAAGACTTCCGTGGGCGAGGCCCGCAGCGCCTGAAGCACCGAATCGGCGATGACCCGAAGCCGCTGCGCCTGACCCTGCGAAACCTCCCACGACGCCGTCTCGAAGGTGACCGTGTCGATGTCGACGCTGCGCATCCGAGCCCTGAGATCGGGCGAATAGCGCACCTCGTCGAGCGTGTAGCGGCGCGGCAGCGGCGCCAGCGGCGGGGCGGTGATCGTCTCGAAGATGAGGCGCTGGTCGGCGGCTTCCGCGTCGACGACGTAGCGCTCGCGCGGGATGCGCAGGGCGGGACGCTCGAGCACGACGATCTCGTCGGAGAAGCGCCTGCCGGGCCGGTCGCGGCGGGTGTTGTCGATGATGACGAACTCCTCGCCGCCGCGCGTCTGGCGCGTGCGGCGGATCAGCCGGCCCTCCGCGTCGGTGATCGTAACGACGCGCGTGCCGTCCGGGCGTTCGAACACCGTGCGGGTTTCGCCGCCGCGCCGCTCGACGCGCTGGTCGATGCCGAGATCGCGAAAGCGCTGCGTCTCGTCGCGCCGGATGATGACGCGGTCATCGTCGCGGATAATCGTGCGGCCGGGCTCGCGGATGATGGTGACGTCGCCCTCGCGGCGCTCCTCGCGCCGGCTGCGGACATCGTCGAG
>JAKFWE010000098.1 GCA_021732895.1 Allobosea sp.
CCGCAATGGATGGTGAAGCGGGCGCAGAAGGATCTCGACGGCTTCATCGCGATTCTCGGAGGCGAGGGCGTCAGGGTCCGTAGGCCCGACGCGATCAACCACAAGGCCTGGTACCGGACGCCGTTCTGGTCGTCGCGCGGCTTCTGCATCGCCTGTCCCCGCGATCTGTTCATGGTCGTCGGCGACGAGATCATCGAGACGCCGATGTGCTGGCGCTCGCGCTATTTCGAGGGCGACGCCTATCGCAACCTGTTCAAGGAGTATTTCAGGGCCGGCGCCCGCTGGACCTCCGCTCCACGCCCGCAATTGACCGACGATCTCTACGACCACGACTTCCGCGTTCCGGAAAAGGGCGAGCCGCTGCGCTATGTCGTCAACGAGTTCGAGCCGGTCTTCGACGCCGCCGACTTCGTGCGCTGCGGCCGCGACCTGTTCGTCACACGTTCGAACGTCACCAATCTCGCCGGCATCGAGTGGCTGCGCCGCCATCTCGGCGACGCCTATCGCATCCACGAGATCCCGAGCATCTGCCGCCAGCCGATGCATATCGATTCGAGCTTCATGCCGCTGGCGCCGGGCAAGGTGCTGGTCAACCCCGACTATGTCGACATCGAGCGCCTGCCGGCCGTGCTGAAGAGCTGGGATGTGCTGGTCGCGCCGCGGCCCGATCCGTCTGAAGGCGTCATGGCGAAGATTTCGATGTGCAGCCCGTGGACGAGCATCAACGTGCTCTCCATCACCGAGAAGAAGGTCGTGGTCGAGCGCACGCAGCCGACGCTGATCAAGGCGCTGAAGGATTGGGGCTTCGAGCCGATCCCCTGCGATTTCCTGAGCTATGGCCCGTTCGGCGGCGCGTTTCATTGCGCGACGCTCGATGTCCGCCGCCGCGGCGGGCTGCAGTCCTATTTCTGACCGGGACGCGTTTCGCACGCCGGATCCCACGCCTCTATCGCGCCAGCAAGACCAGCGCCATCGGGATGGCCTCGACGTCGGTGACCGCCGCGCGCTCGCACGGCGCGGTCGCGGCCGAGAGTGCCTTGCCTCAACCAACAATCTATGTATGCATTAATGCGCGCATTATGAATCGCGCCATTCCGGATGCCGGACCCGCCGCATGACGCGACGATCCCCTGACAGCGACCGGCCGACGCGAATCCCGCTCGATGCGCTCGGCTTCGTCGGCGCCGGGCTCAGCCGGCCCGAATGCCTCGTGACGCATCGCTCCGGCCTGATCTTCGCCGCCGACTGGACCGGGGAGGGCGGAGTGTCCATCGTTTCGCCAGATGGACGGGTCGCGCGTCTGCTGGCGCGGGGCCGGCCGACGCCCTTGCGCCCCAACGGCGTCGCGCTCGAACCCGGCGGATCGTTCCTCATCGCCCATCTCGGCGCCGAAGATGGCGGCCTGTTCCGGCTGCACGCGGATGGGCGCGTCGAGAGCATCGTCATCGACGTCGGCGGCGATCCGATTCCGCCCTCCAACTTCCCGCTGCGCGATTCGCGCGGCCGGGTCTGGCTGACGGTCTCGACCCGGGTGGCGCCCCGCAGCGACGATTATCGTCCTGGCGCCGCCAGCGGCTTCATCGCGCTGGTCGAGAACGGCGTGGCGCGGATCGTGGCGGACGGCCTCGGCTACGCGAATGAATGCGCGCTCACGCAAGACGAGCGTCATCTCGTCGTCAACGAGACCTTCGCCCGGCGGCTGACGCGTTTCGAGGTCGGGCCGGACGGGACGCTCTCGAACCGGGCCACTGTCGCGAAATTCGGCCCCGGAACTTTTCCCGATGGCGTCGCGCTGGATGCGGAAGGCTGCTTCTGGGTGACGAGCATTGTCTCGAACCGCGTCATCCGCGTTCGCCCGGACGGCGCGCAGAGCCTCGTCATGGAGGACGCCGACGCCGGCCATCTCGCCTGGGTCGAGGCGGCCTTCCGGACGTCCACGATGGGGCGTCCGCATCTCGACGGCGTGCGGAGCCGGGTGCTGCGCAACCTCTCGAGCCTCGCCTTCGGCGGCCCGGGCCTCGCCACCGCCCATCTGGGATGCCTGCTCGACGACCGCATTCCGGTCTTTGCCTCGCCCGTCGCCGGCGCCCGCCCCGGCCATTATGATGTCGATCTCGGCCCGCTCGCGGCGCTGGCCGCGAGCGGGCGCTCAGCCGCAGACGCCCGAGGAACATCATGACCGCCAACGACACCTTCACGATCTGCGTGCTGCCGGGCGACGGCATCGGCGTCGAGGTCATGGCCCCATGCCTCGCCGTGCTCGAAGCCGCCGCCCGACGCGTCGGCGGCTTCGGGCTCGTCTTCGACGAGCGGCCGGCCGGCGCGCTGTTCTATCGCGACACCGGCGTCGCGCTGCCGAAGGCGACGCTCGACGTCGCGGCGCGCGCCGACGCGATTCTGCTCGGCGCGATGGGCTGGCCCGACATCCGCTACGAGGACGGCACCGAGATCTCGCCCCAGATCGATCTGCGGATGGAGTTTGGCCTGTACGCCGGCGTCCGCCCGGTCAGGTCCCTGGCGGGGATGGCGCCGGTGCTGGCCGATCCGCGGGGGCGGGCGCTGGATTTCGTCGTCATTCGCGAATCGACCGAGGGTCTCTTCGCCTCGCGCGGGAAGGGTTCGGTCGTCGACGACCGTCAGGCGTTCGACACCATGATGATCACGCGAGACGTCTGCGAGCGACTGTTCGATTTTTCGTTCGGGCTCGCCCGCCAGCGCAAGGCGCAGGGCGGCAAAGGCGTGGTGACCTGCGTCGACAAGGCGAACGTCTTCGCCAGCTTCGCCTTCTTCCGCAAGGTTTTCGACGAGCGCGCCGCGCTGTTTCCCGACATCCGGGCGGACCACGCCTACATCGACGCGACAGCGCTCAACCTGGTCCGCAGGCCATGGGAGCTCGACGTTCTCGTCACCGAGAACATGTTCGGCGACATCCTGTCCGATCTCGGGGCCGGGCTGATGGGAGGCATGGGCTTTGCCCCGTCCGCCGATATCGGCGACCGGCAGGCGGTGTTCCAGCCCTGTCACGGCACGGCGCCGGACATCGCGGGACAGGACAAGGCCAACCCGACCGCGATGTTCCTCTCGGCCGCGATGATGCTGGAATGGCTCGGCGTGAAGCATGACAACGAGGCGGCGACGCGCGCCGGCGGGCTCATCCGCGCGGCCGTCGGCCGCGTCTTCGCCGAAGGCGCGAGCTCTTTCGAGACTGGCGGACGCGACGGGACGAGCGCGCTGAGCCGCAAGGTGCTCGACGCCCTGAAGACAGCCGAGCCGGTGGCGCGATGAGCATGGCGCACGCCCGCAAGATCAGGGTCGCTGGCGTCGGCGCCGGCTATTTCAGCCGTTTCCATTACCGCGCCTGGAGCCGGATTCCGGAGGTCGCGCTGGTCGGAATCTACAACCGCACGCTAGGGCCGGCGCAGGCCTTCGCCGCCGAATTCGCGATCCCGGCGGCTTTCGACGAACTGCCGCGCATGCTCGACGAGACCGCGCCCGAACTGC
>JAKFWE010000175.1 GCA_021732895.1 Allobosea sp.
GGGCGCGTGATGGTCGTTCGAGAACATGGCGCCACGGCCCCGTGTCCCCTTCCCCCCGCTTGCGGTGGGGAAGGGTTAGGGATGGGGGGGCGTGCAGAATCCGGCTCGACGACCGTTTCAGGCGACAGCCTGGACTCTCCCCACCACCCCGGCCCTCCCCACCGCAAGCGGGGGGAGGGGGTCTGCCGCGCTTCCCACGCCTCAGTCGGAGACGCGCCATGACCCTCCAGACCGCGTCCCCGCTCGTTCAGGTCCTGCCCGAGACCGCGCCCTTCAGCGAGGAGCAGCGCTCCTGGCTGAACGGCTTCTTCGCTGGCCTGCTCTCGCTCGACAATGCCGGCGTCACCGCGCTGTCGGCCGAAGAGAATGCCGCCGTGATGGGGCGGGCCGAGGATGACGGCGCGCCCTGGCGCGATCCGGCGATGGAATTGCCCGAGCGCATGAAGCTCGCCGAGGGCAAGCCGCTGCCGCGCAAGCTCTTCGCGGCGATGGCGCAACAGGATTGCGGCCAGTGCGGCTATGTCTGCGAGACCTATTCGGCCGCGATCGCCGAGGGCAGGGAGCCGCGCCTCAACCTCTGCGCGCCCGGCGGCAAGGAGACGCTGCGCATGCTCAAGGCGCTGGTCGAGGAGGGCGGGAGCGCACCCGCCGTCGCGCCCGCAGACGCGCCCGCCGCGACGCCGGCCGGCCCCCTCGGCCGCTGCCGCGAGAATCCGGCGCTGGCGACCTTTCTGTCGCGCCGAAAACTCAATGGCGAGGGCTCCGAGAAGGAGACCTGGCATGTCGAGTTCGATCTCGCGGAATGCGGGCTCGACTACATCGTCGGCGACGCCTTCGGCGTCGTCGCGCGGAACGATCCGCGCCTCGCCGACGCCATCATCGCGCTTCTGGGCGCAAGGCCCGACGCGCTCGTCAACGGCAAGACCCTGCGCGAGGCGCTGGTCAGCGACGTCGCGCTCGGCCCCGCGCCCGACGCCCTCTTCCAGTTGATCTCCTACGTAACCGGCGGCGAGACGCGCGCCAAGGCGAAGCGGCTGGCGGCGGGCGAGGACCCCGACGGCGATCTCGACAGGCTCGACGTGCTAGGCTGCCTGCACAAGTTCGGCCGGGCGAAGCTCTCGGCGGAAGCCTTCGTCGAGGCGCTCGATCCGCTGCAGCCGAGGCTCTATTCGATCTCGTCTTCGCATGTCGCGACGCCCGGACGCGTCTCGCTGACCGTCGATACGGTGCGCTACAAGGTCGGCGCGCGCCCACGCTGGGGCGTGGCTTCGACCTTTCTGGCTGAGCGCGTCCAGCCCGGCGACAAGGTCCCGGTCTATGTCCAGCGCGCCCATGGCTTCGGCCTGCCGGAAAACCCCGAGACGCCGATCATCATGGTCGGCCCCGGCACCGGCGTCGCCCCGTTCCGCGCCTTCCTGCACGACCGCAGGGCAACGAAGGCGCCGGGCAGGAACTGGCTGTTCTTCGGCCACCAGCGCCGCGCCAGCGACTTCTTCTACGAGGATGAGCTGAGCGCCATGAAGGAGGAGGGCGTCCTGACCAACCTGACGCTGGCCTGGTCGCGCGACGGCTCCGAGAAGATCTACGTCCAGGACCGCATGCGCGAGCGCGGCGCGGAGCTCTTCGCCTGGCTGGAGCAGGGCGCGCATGTCTACGTGTGCGGCGACGCCAAGCGCATGGCGAAGGATGTCGAGCGGGCGATGGTCGATCTCGTCGCAGAGCACGGCAGGCGCTCGGCCGACGAGGCGGTGGCCTACGTCGCCGGTTTGAAGAAGGCGGGGCGTTATCAGGCGGATGTGTATTGATCGGCGCATGATGCGCTATCCGTCTTTGCGAGCGTAGCGAAGCAATCCAGCGTCTCGCGCCGACCTCTGGATTGCTTCGCTACGCTCGCAAAGACGATAAGCGTCGGCGCTATAGAGCGAGATCATCGTACAGGTCACGCCAACCCGGGTTCATGCCTTCGATCAACGCGAGCTTCTTGGCTCTCGAACCAGCCTTGATCTGCTTTTCCCGGGCAATTGCGTCGTCCATCCGATCGTAACGATCGTACCAGACCAAGAGCTTGCAGCCATAGCGTGAAGTGAAGCCGGGTACGACAGCCTCGCGATGCTCCCATGCGCGTCGTCCAAGATCGGACGTCACGCCGACATAGAGCGTTCCGTTGCGCTTGTTGGCCATGATGTAGACGGCTGGCTCGCGCATCGCATAAGGGCCTCGGTTCGCTTGCCCGAGCTGTAAGGCCTGACCATAGCGTCGTCGAGCACTTCCCGTCTTTGCGAGCGAAGCGAAACAATCCAGAGGGCGGCACGAAACGCTGAATCGCTTTGCTGCGTTCGCAAGGACGAAGGATCAGATGATCCGCCGCCGCAACCAGCCGCCGACCTGCTCCACCGCCACCACCAGCGCGAAGACGCAGAGAATGATCGTCAGCGCCGTGTCGTAGTCGAACAGGTCGAAGGCGACCTTGAGCTCGACGCCGATGCCGCCGGCCCCGACCAGCCCGAGCACGACGGAGGCCCGCGTCGCCTTCTCCACGCAAAACAGCGAGGTCGCGATGAAGGACGGCATGGCGTTGGGCACGACGGCGGAGAAGATCAGCCCGGTCTTGCTCGCGCCGATGGTCGAGAGCGCCTCGCGCGGCCCCTTGTCGGTCTCCTCCATCGCCTCGGCGAAGAAGCGCCCGGCATAGCCGATCGTGTCGATCATCAGCGCCAGCACGCCGGCCGCCGGCCCGAGCCCCACCGCGATGACGAAGAACAGCGCCCAGATCAGGTCAGGCACCGTGCGGAAGAAGGCGATCAGCCCGCGCGCCAGCGTGCGGACGAGCCGATGCGGCGACAGCCCGTCGGCGGCGAGGATCGCCAGCGGAAAGCTCAGGATCAGCCCCAGCACGCAGCCCGACACGGCCATCTGGAAGGTCGTCGCCAGCGACCACAGGATCGACTCCAGCCGGGTCAGCTCCGGCGGGAACATCCGGCTCAGGATGTTGCCCATATAGGGAATGCCGCGGATCAGCTTCTCGGCGGAAAGCTCCGAGCCGCTGAACGACCAGACCACCAGCGCGAGCGCCAGAAACCCGCCCGTGAAGGCGAGCGCGCCAGGCCGTTCGAAGCGATCGACGGCGAAGACGGGGCGAGGGGACGATTGCAGGCTCATGCGACGACCAGCGCCGGCCGCGCCGGCTCGCCGGGCTCGGCGTCGGCGGCCGGCTCCTCGAAGAAGGCGGCGAGCTCGTGTTCGGTGCAGTGGCCGGCGCGGCGGTCGAGCGCGAGCCCGCCGCCGGAAAGCCCGACGATCCTGTCGGAAAAGCGCAGCGCATGCGCCATGTGGTGCGAGACGAAGACCAGCGTCAGCCCCTTGTCGCGCGTAAGCCGGAACAGCAGCTCCATGATCTCGCGCCCGGCGCGCGGATCGAGCGAGGCGTCGGGCTCGTCGGCGAGCACCAGTTCCGGCCGCTGCATCAGCATGCGGGCGATGGCGACGCGCTGCGACTGC
>JAKFWE010000178.1 GCA_021732895.1 Allobosea sp.
CGCTCGCGCAGATCCTCGGAGTAAGGTCGTGTCATTCCTGCCGGCCGCCTTCTCCCGGCAGACAGCTTGAATCACATCCCGACCGATTTGCGAATCCCGATTCCGCTGAAAATCAGCATGCTCTAAGGGTCGGAAGCGGCCATTTGGAATGGATGCCTGGCGCTACGACTTCACTGTTCGTTGGAAGACGCCGGCAGGATCCGGCACCCGAAGCGCCAGCCTTCGGACCAGCGGACCTCCGCCCGCACCGCGCCGCGATCGGGCAGATCGACCGCGACGATCGAGCCGACGCGAACCGGCTCCTCGGCTTCGGCCATGAATCCCGTCTCCGAGATGTTGGCGAGCCTGGCGAACAGCTCGCGCCCGCCATGATCGGTGAGCGTGATGTCGGCCTCGCAGACCCAGCGGGCGGGGCGGTTGACGCGCTTGCGCTCGGTTGCGGGCATCATTGTTGCGGACTCCATCACTATAGAAGAGCACGATGAGCGCAGCAGGTTGCGTTTGCCCTTAGAACATCGCGACAATCGTCGTGGTTCAGCGCCCCATCGCTTTCGTCATCCTCTTGTTGTGACAAGCCGGCGTCGTGCCGGGCGTTTCGCTGGAGCCACGTCTTTGAGCATGATCATCCGCGCGATGCTGGAGAGCGACCGGGAGGCCGTGCTGGGCCTGCTGGGCGAACTGACGGCGCATGAGGCGGCGCTCAGCGATGATCGCGCGACCGGACCGGAGACGGCGGCTGCCTGTCTTGCCGACGATGCGGAGAAGGCGAGCGAGACCGGCGGAGCGCTCTTCGTTGCCGATGTCGAGGGCCGCGTCGTCGGCTATCTGGCCCTGCAGCTCGGCCGGGCGGGCCCTTACGTCAAGGAGCACTGGCGCGAGCATGTGCACATCGAGAACATCGTGGTCGCGAGCGGCCATCGCAAGGCCGGCATCGGCCAGGCCCTTCTGGCGGAGGCCGAGCGTTTCGCCCGCGCCGCCGGCCGCAAGGTCGTCCTGCTCGGCGTTCTGCCGCGCAACGACATCGCGCTCGCCGCCTATCGCCGCGCCGGCTTCGCGGAGCTTTCGATCGAGATGGCCAAGGTGCTCGATTGACCGTCGCGCCGACGCCATGCTGACGCGCGAGGATCAGCCATGAGATGGATCGGCCGCCTGCTCCTTGCCACCGTTGCGGTTTACGCTGCGATTCTCGGTATGCTCTTCGTAATGCAGCGCGACCTGATGTATCCGCGCAATCCCGCCCGCGCCGAGACGGCGGGCGTCGATCTGCCGGTGCTTGAGGAGACGACGCTGACGGCGTCGGACGGCGAGCGGCTCGTCGCCTGGGTCGTGCCGCCGCGCGCGGGCAAGCCGGTGCTGCTGTTCTTCCACGGCAATGCCGGCAATTTCGGCCGCTCCTGGCGGCAGGCGCGCTTCCGGGCGCTGACCGAGGACGGAACCGGCCTGTTCGCGGTGAATTATCGCGGCTATGGCGGTTCGACCGGCGCGCCGAGCGAGGCCGGTCTGCATCTCGACGCGCGCGCAGCCTATGGCGCGGCGGTGGCGCGTTTCGGCGCCGCCAACCTGATCGGCTATGGCGAGTCGCTCGGCACCGGGGTGGCGCTGAAGCTCGCGGCCGAGGTCCCGTTGACGGCGGTCATCCTGGAAGCGCCCTATCTCTCCACGGCGGCCGTGGCGCAGGGCGTCTATCCGTTCGTGCCCATCTCGCTCCTGATGCTCGACCAGTACCGCTCGGACACGGTGATCGGCCGGGTGCGCGCGCCGCTGCTCATCCTGCATGGCGAGCGCGACGGCGTGATCCCGTTCGCGCAGGGGCGCGCGCTTTACGCGCTGGCCAACGAGCCGAAGCGCTTCGTGCGCTTCCCGGCCGGCGGGCATGAGGATTTGCCGCAGCACGGCTCCGTCGAGCATATCCGGCGCTTCATCGCGCAGGCGGCGGCGGGCCGGCTCGCCGGGAGCGAAACCGTGACCGCCGAAGGAGGGGGAGCCAGGCCATGACGCAACCCGCGCCTCTGCTCCGCCCGGCCGAGCCGGGAGACCGCGAGACGCTGATCGGCTTCCTGCTCGGCCTCAACCGTCACGAGGCGACGATTCAGCCCGATCGGCGACCGGACCGCGCGGCGGCGGAGCGTTGTCACGACGACATGCTGGCCAGGATCGCCGAGCAGGGCGGCGCGGTGATCGTCGCCGAAATCGGCGGCGAGCCGGCAGGTTTCATCGCCTGGCGCGTCGAGATGGACGACCCCTATGTCCGCGATGATCTGATCCGTCACGCCGACATCGCCGAACTCTATGTCGCCGAGGCGTTCCGGCGTCGGGGTCTGGCGCGCCTGCTGCTCGCGGAGGCCGAGCGCATGATCCGCGACGCGGGGCTCCCGCGTTACTTCATCGGCGTTCTCGACGGCAATGACGGGGCCGCCGCCGCCTATAGGCAGGCCGGGTTCAGGCCCTATCTGAGCCTTCTGGTCAAGGAACTGGGCTGAACCGGATCAGCTCCGGAACAGACCGAAGCCGCCGCCGCCGCCGCCCATGCGGGCCTGGCCGGCCCGCGCGGTGGTGTTGTTGCCGTCGAGGCTGAGCGCGCGCGAGTAGTTTTCGGTCGCCTCGTTGCGTTTGCCGAGCTTCTCGCTGGCGAAGCCGCGTCCAGCCCAGGCCTCGGCGTTGCGATTGTCGACGTTCAGCGCGGCGGTGAAATCCTCGAGCGCGGCATCGTATTTGCCAAGCGCGTTCAGGCTCTGGCCGCGCGCGACGTAGGGCGGGGCGTTGTAGGGGTTGCGGTCGATCACCGAGTCGAAATCAGTGATCGCGAACTGATGCTGGCCGTCCTTCTGGTAGACCAGCCCGCGGGCATGAAAGGCCTCGGCCGATTCCGGGTTGAGGCGGATCGCGACGTTGAGATCGGCCAGCGCCTGCGCGCCGTTGCCCTGCAGGCGCAACAGGTTGGCGCGCCCGATATAGGCCGGCGAGTAGTTCGGGTTGGCCGTCGTGGCGCGGTTGAAATCGCTCATCGCGGCGTCGTTCCGGCCGCTCTGGCGCAAAGCGAGCGCCCGGTTCGTGTAGGCCGGCGCAAAATTGGGGTCGAGCTGCACGGCCTTGGTGAAATCGCCGATCGCGTCCGAGAATCGGCCGGCGCGCGCATAGGCCGCGCCGCGGGTGTTGTAGGCCTGTGGATCATTCGGATTGCGGTTGACCACCTCGGTGAGCGAGCCGATGTTGACGCTCGCCTCGGCCGACGCCGAGGTGTCGAGTTCGGCGACCACCTGCTGCGAGCCGATGCCCGAGACGGTGTCGCAGCCGGCCAGCGCCAGAGCCAGCGCGCCGGCGGCAAACAGGTTCGCGCCCCGATTTCTGCCTGTGCAGAGTGTCATGGTCATGCCTCGTCGGTCCGGTGCAGCGCCCGGCGGCCGCGCCGGCCAGCCGAGACGATCGCTGCGATTTGCAATCCCCAAGCCGCGTGAGGCGCATCTCTAGCAGAGAACGCCCGCATTCTGCCAAGAGT
>JAKFWE010000034.1 GCA_021732895.1 Allobosea sp.
GCCATAGACCGTGCGCATCTGGCCGGGCCAGCTTTCGGCGATGACGAGATTGCCCTCGCAGGCGCCGAGCAGCACCTTGCACTCGGCGTCGACGATCTCGGGCTTGACGCCGAAGAAGGGGCGCGTCGCCGAGCCGGGCTTCAGCTTCGTCGCGCCCGGCAGCGGCGTGATCAGGATGCCGCCGGTCTCCGTCTGCCACCAGGTGTCGACGATCGGGCAGCGCTTGTCGCCGACGACGCGGTGATACCACTCCCACGCTTCCGGGTTGATCGGCTCGCCGACCGAGCCGAGCAGGCGCAGCGACCTGCGCTTCGTCTTCCTCACCGGCTCCTCGCCGGCGCCCATCAGCGAGCGGATCGCGGTCGGCGCGGTGTAGAAGGTGTTGACCTTGTGCTTGTCGACGACGTCCCAGAACCGCGAGATCGTCGGATAGGTCGGGATGCCCTCGAACATCAGCGTCGTCGCGCCGTTGGCGAGCGGGCCGTAGACGATGTAGCTGTGGCCGGTGACCCAGCCGACATCGGCCGTGCACCAGTAGACCTCGCCATCATGATAATCGAAGACGTATTTATGCGTCATCGACGCATAGACGAGATAGCCGGCCGTCGTATGCAGCACGCCCTTCGGCTTGCCGGTCGAGCCTGATGTGTAGAGGATGAAGAGCGGGTCCTCGGCCTTCATCTCCACAGGGGGGCAATGGCCCGAAACCTTGGCCGCCTCCTCGTGATACCAGACGTCGCGGCCCTCCTTCATCGCCACGTCGCCGCCGGTGCGCTTGACCACGATGACGGTCTTGACCGGAACCTTCTCGGCCGCCGCATCGACATTGACCTTGAGCGGCACTTTGCGGCCGCCGCGCAGGCCCTCGTCTGCGGTGATCACGACGTCCGAGGTCGCGCCCTCGATCCGCCCCGACAGCGACTCGGGCGAGAACCCGCCGAAGACGATCGAATGCACCGCGCCGATCCGCGCGCAGGCGAGCATCGCGTAGGCGGCTTCCGGGATCATCGGCATGTAGATCGTGACCCGGTCGCCCTTCCTGACGCCCTTGGCCTTGAGCACGTTCGCGAACCTGCAGACCTCGGTGTAGAGCTGCCCGTAGCTGATCTTCTTCGATTCTGAGGGGTCGTCGCCCTCCCAGATGATCGCGGTCTGCTTTGCCCGCGTCGCCAGATGCCGATCGACGCAGTTGAAGGCGACGTTGGTGGTGCCGTCCTCATACCATTTGATCGCGACCTTGCCGGGCTTGTAGCTGGCGTTACGGACCTTGGTGTAGGGTTTGAACCAGTCGATCCGCTTGCCCTGCTCGCCCCAGAACCTGTCCGGATCCTTGATCGAGGCGGCATACATCTTCTTGTATTTGGCGTCGTTCAGATGCGCCTTCTTGGCCCAGGCGGCCGGAACGTCGTAGATCGTCTCAGTCATGGCAGGCGTCTCCCCGGACCTGGGCCGTCGGCAAGGCCGGAGCTGGGAGCGCGGGAGCTTGAGCCGCGAAACCGGACCGGCTTCTTTCAGTTTGGGCGCATCATACGGTGCGGGCGCGGGCCGGCAAGCGCCTGGCGCTGCCACTTTCGTTTGAAGGACAGCCGTTTCCGACCGACCGTTCAGAGCCCGCCCATCGCGCAGACCCGCGTCCACTCCGCTTCCGTCACCGGCTGGACCGAGAGCCGGAACGACGTCACCAGAGCCATCTTCGCGAGCGCCGGTTCGGCCTTGACCGCAGCCAGCGTCACCGGCTTCGGCAGCGGCTTCACCGCCCTGAAATCGACCAGCACCCAAGGCTCCCCCGGAACCCAGACATACGCCTCCCTGATCACCTCGACGATGCCGACGACCGCGAGCCCCTCGTTCGAGTGGTAGAAGAAGACCTGCTCGCCCAGCTTCATCGCCATCAGGTTGAGCTTGGCGGTATGGTTCTTCACGCCGTCCCAGTGCGTGCCCGCGGGGCCGGCCGCGACCTGCTCGTCCCAGGACCATTTCGACGGTTCGGATTTGATCAGCCAGTGGCGCATCGTCGCTCTTTCAGTCCTGTGCTTCGCCATCCGCCGGAAGCGGCTGTGGCGGCCGCGAGGCCGCCTGCCCCTGCTCGTTCCAGAAGCGCACCATCTCGCGGGTCAGCGCCGCGTAGTCCTGCGGGTCGAGCTCGACCCTGACCTCGCCCTCGCCGAAGGGCAGGATCAGCACGAAGCGATGCGTGTCCTGCGCCCGCCGGCGCCTGAGCTGGATCACCGGCCCGGCGGGCACGCGCCCTGACAGCGCCACCGGCTGGCTCTCGGCGATCAGCTCGGAACCCGTCGTCTTGCGCACCTCCTGGAGCCCGCGCGCCACGCGTTTCGTCAGATCGGACCAGTCGCCGGCCATGCCGTCCTCCTCATGATTCGGCGCGGATCGGCCGCGCCAGAAGGCTCGTCACCGCCTCGCGCACGTCGCTGCGCCCGGCGATGATCGCCGCGACCGCCTGAGCGATCGGCATCTCGATCCCCCGCGCCCGCGCCGTCTCCGCCAGCACGCCGGCCGTGAACGCGCCCTCGGCCAGTCTGCCGCCGGCCGCCTGCGCCACCGGCCTGCCCTCGCCCAGCGCCAGCCCGAAGGCGAAGTTGCGCGACTGCGCCGAGCCGCAGGTGAGCACGAGATCGCCCAGTCCCGATAGCCCCATCAGCGTGTCCGGCTGGCCGCCGAGAGCTTCGCCGAAGCGGCGAAGCTCGGCAAAGCCGCGCGCGACCAGCGCCGCGCGCGCGCTCTCGCCATAGCCCAGCCCGACCGCGACGCCAGCGGCGATGGCGAGCACGTTCTTGGCGGCCCCGCCGATCTCGACGCCGCGCGGATCGCCGCTGTGATAGATCCGGAAAGCCGGCGAGCTCAGCGCCTGCGCCAGCGCCTGCGCCAGATAGGCGTCCTGCGCCGCCAGCGTCACCGCCGTGGGCAGGCCGCGCCCGACATCGGCCGCGAAGCTCGGCCCCGACAGCACAGCGGGAATCGCGCGCGGCCAGGCGTCGGCCACCACGTCGCTGGCGAACAGGCCGCTCGCCTGCTCGATGCCCTTGGCCGCCGAGATCGCCGGCCGGCCCGGCGCCAGCGCCAGCGCGCAGGCCTCGCAGACCTGCCGCAGGCTCTGGGTCGGGATGGCGAGGATGAGCGCCCGGGCCGGCGCCAGCGCCGACAGCGAGGATGTCGCCGAAACCGCGCCGGGCAGGGCGATTCCGGGCAGGCGCGGGGCCTCGCGTGTCGCGGCGATGGCCGCCACGGTCGCCTCGTCGCGCGCCCAGAGGATGACCGACCGGCCGGCCCGCGCCGCCGCGAGCGCCAGCGCGGCGCCCCATGCGCCGGCGCCGACCACGCCGATCGTCGAGAAGTGGCTGGGTCCGCTCATTCCTCGATCCGCAGGTCGTCCAGCGGCCAGCGCGGCCTCGCGATCGCGCTCATGTCGTCGATCAGCCCGAGCCGCAGCCGTTCCAGCCCGGCCCAGGCGATCATAGCGCCATTGTCGCCA
>JAKFWE010000115.1 GCA_021732895.1 Allobosea sp.
CGCCTCTCTCTTCGTAGGGTCGAAGCGCTTGGCGAGCCCGTCCCAGCAGGCCGCATAGTCGGGCTGGAGTTGCGGCAGCCCCGCCGCGTAGCCCGTGACGCGCTGGGGGAAGCGCGTCTCGAACATGAAGGCCATGGTGCCGGTGAGCTTCACCGGCTTCAGCTCGACGGTGGCGGCATGGTCGTAGGCCTGCGCATCGGGTCCGTGCGGCAGCATCATGTTGTGGAGCGAGAAGCCGCCGGGCGTGAAGCCTTCCGGCTTGGCGTCGTAGACGCCGTAGATCAGGCCCATGAACTCCGACATGATGTTGCGGTGGTACCAGGGCGGGCGAAAGGTGTTCTCGGCCACCATCCAGCGCTCGGGGAAGATGACGAAGTCGATATTGGCGGTGCCCGGCGTCTCCGACGGCGCGGTCAGCACCGTGAAGATCGACGGGTCGGGATGATCGAAGCCGATCGCGCCGACCGGCGAATAGGTCCGGAGATCGTATTTGTAGGGCGCGTAATTGCCGTGCCAGGCGACAACGTCGAGCGGCGACTGGCCGATCGGCGCGGCGTAAAGCTCGCCGCCCCATTTGGCGTAGAGCGTCGAGGCCTCCTCAATGTCCTCATAGGCCGCGACGGGGGTGAGGAAATCGCGCGGGTTGGCGAGGCAGTTGGCGCCGATCGGGCCGCGGTCGGGCAGCGTGAACGCGCCGCCGTAATTCTCGCAGAGATAGGCGCGCGCCGGGCCGTCGATCAGCTCGCAGCGGAAGACCACGCCGCGCGGGATGATCGCGATCTCGCCGGGCTCGATCTCGATGACGCCGAACTCGGTGAAGAAGCGCAGCTTTCCCTCCTGCGCCACGACGAGATACTCGCCGTCGGCGTTGAAGATGTATTAGCGCTCCATCGATCTGGTGACGAAGAGCATATGGGCGGCCATGCCGCTCTGCGTATCGGCGTCGCCGGCGGTGGTGAGCGTGGCGATGCCGGTGACGAAGGTGGTCGGCTCGGCCGGCGGCGGGATCGGGCTCCAGCGCATCTGGCCGATGGGCAGGTCCGCCTCGTCGCGGCAGGGCGCGGTCCGCATCAGGCCCTTGTCGATCTTGGCCCAGCGCCCGCCATGCTTGACGCTGGGGCGGATGCGGTAGAGCCAGGACCGCTCGTTGGAGGCGCGCGGCGCGGTGAACGGCGAGCCGGAAAGCTGCTCGGCATAGAGCCCGTAGGCCGGCTTCTGCGGCGAGTTGCGTCCGACCGGAAGCGCGCCGTCCAGCGCCTCGGTTTCGAAGGAGTTGCCGAAGCCCGACATGTAGCGCGACGCCGAGCCGGCCCTGCCTGTCTCGTGATTCGCGATCCCGGACTGGATGTTCATGTCGCTCTCCCGCCCCTGGCTGCAACGCCGCTTTGACAAGACGCCGCGTTGCGGAATGATCGCAGCCGCACCGCCTCGGACCGCGCGAGTCAATTAGTTGCAGATGAAACCAATGTCAACGAAACCAGCCGCCGCCGAATCGGACCAGGCCCTGCGTCTCGAGCAGTTCCTGCCCTACCGTCTCAACGTCGTGGGTTTCCTGGCCAGTCGCGCGCTGGGGCGGATCTACGGAGCGCGATTCGGCATCGACATCCCGCAATGGCGGGTGATCGCGCAGCTCGGCGAATTCGGCCGGCTGACCTCGCGCGACATCGGCGAGCTCGCCCAGATGCACAAGACCAAGGTGTCGCGCGCGGTCGGCGAACTGTCGACGCGCGGCTTCGTCTCGCGCGCGGCGAACCGGGCCGACCGGCGCGAAACCTTCATCGCGCTGACGCCGGCCGGGACACGCCTCTACGCCCAGATCGCGCCGCTGGCGCTGGCCTTCCAGCAGCGCTGGATCGCCGGGATCTCGGGGGAGGAGATGCGCGTCTTCGAGCGGGTGCTGTCGGTCCTGACGGAGCGCGGCCGGCATCTCGCCGGCGGCTCCGGAGACGGCCAGAGCTGAGGCCGCGGACGCGCCAGGGCGGTTCATTGCCGATCCGATGCGAATATGGCATGCGAATGGAGTTCGCGGAGCGGGAATCGTGGCGGCCCGGCCGGAACCGACCTTAGTTCCGTCGCGTTTGGCGGATGTTGTCCGAGCCAATCCCCGGCGTCCGCCCCGAGCCCCGCGCAGGCCGGCCGCAAAGACAGGTTGACGATCCGATCCGCATGAGACGCAGATTCTCCCGACGCCTCGGCGCTGTTCTGCTGGCGCTCTCGACGATGGGCGGAGCGGCCATCGCGCAGTCGCCGGCCTGCAATGGCTGGCGGGACGAGTTCGCCAGCCTGCAGGGACGGCGCGGCGGCGATCCGCGCGCGGCGCGCGCGGCCCAGCAGGTCGCGGCGCAGCTTTCGCAGCTGACCGGCCAGTTCCGCTCGCTCGGCTGCGATCGCGGCGGCTTCCTGTTCTTCGGAGAGAGGCCGCCGCCGCAATGCGGCGGGCTGCGCGCCAGGATCGGACAACTGCAAGGACAATACGGCCAGCTTCAGCGCCAGGCCGAGGGCGGCGGGCTGGAGCAGAGACGCGCGCAGCTCGCCGCGCTGATCGACAGCAACTGCCGGCCGCAGGCCCAGCAGCGCGGCTTCTTCGAGACGATCTTCGGGCTCGAGCCGCGGCGCGGCACGATCGACTCGACCCTGCCGGAGCTCGACCCGGAGCAGCCGGTGGAGCCGGAACGGCCGCGACTCGGCGGCCCCTACTCCGTCTGCGTGCGCAGCTGCGACGGTTATTTCTTCCCGCTCGCCAACAGCCCCGGCGGCCGCGGCGGCGCCGACGAGATGTGCCAGGCGCTCTGCCCCGGCGCCGAGACCTCGGCCTTCGGCATGACCAATGGCGGGGACATCCAGAACGCGGTCGCGCGCAGCACCGGCCAGCCCTACGCGTCGCTGCCGAACGCCGGGAAATACCTGCGCAGCTTCGACGCCGCCTGCACCTGCCGGGCGCAGGGCCAGAGCTGGGCGCAGGCGCTGCGGGACGCCGAAGACCTGCTCGACAAGCGCAAGGGCGACATTCTGGTCACCGAACAGCGCGCCGAGGAGCTGTCGCGGCCCAAGCCCGCCAGGCCGGACCCGAAGCGCAAGGGCGCCGCGGCCGCCGCGGCGGCCCAGCCGGCGGTCATCCCGGGCTCGGCGGAAGACCAGCCGCTTCCCTCCGAGAACTCGCCGACCGCCGGCACCGAGTCGGCCGGCGTCGGACCCCAGTCGGTCGAGGGGCAGCAGGTGCTGCAAAAAGACGACGGCCTGAAGCGGGAGAGCCGCAGCGTCACCGGCGAGCGGCGGACGGTGCGCATCGTCGCGCCCAACCTCGCGCCCAATCTCGGGCCGGCGGCGGCGCGGCCCTAGAGCACGCTTCATTTACACGGAAGCGTAGCCTGCATTGACGAGGTAGTTTGCGCATTCGTCTGGCGAGACGAGCTGGAGCAGATCGCCGAGCTTTCGCCATGTCGCCTCGACGGTTCTGGCTTCT
>JAKFWE010000020.1 GCA_021732895.1 Allobosea sp.
GCCCAGTCGAGCGCCGCCTCGAGATCGGGCAAGGCCTGCTCGAAGCCGGCGCTGCCGCGGAGCGCCTTCGCGGTCTGGTTGTCGCGGCCCCAGCCCGGCCCGCCGGAGCGCTGGTCGAGAGCGAGCGCATTGAAGCCGAGGGCGTTCAGACGCGGCGCGATGGTGGCGTATTCGCCGGCGTTCGAAGAGGCCTGATGGAAGAGCAGGACGACGGGCCTCGCCTTGTCGGCGTCGCCGTAATACTCGGCGAAGACCTTGACCTTGTCGGCGGCGGTCAGGGTCAGCGGCTCGGCCCTTGCCTGTCCTGTCGCGGCGACGAGCAGGACGATGAAGGCGAAAGCGCGGATGCGGATCGTCATGGCGCGGCTCCGGAGACCAGTCCGGACAGGCTAGGTCATGTCGCCCCCACGCTCAGTCACTTCGCGCTCACATTCGCGCGCGGAGCCGGGCTCAGCCCGAGCGCGCCACCACGACCAGCCGCCTGATCTCGCCCCTCAGATACGCCTGCAGGAAGCGCTCATAGTCCTTGATGGAGACGCAACCATTGGAGTCGCCGCGCGGCCCGAGCAGATAGGGATGGGCGAGGAGGCCGGCGCGGCCGTAGATCGCGCCGGACCCGCCGACCGGATGGAGCCTGATGGCGCGGTGGCCATGGAAAAGCGCCTCGCGCTCGACGAGATCATAGGCGTGGGGAGGCGTCACGCCCTTCATCCGGACATGGGCGAACCTCACATCGTCCATCATCGCGCCGAAGCCGGAATGCGCTTCGAGGCGCTCGCCATTGGGCAGATACACCGTCCTGGCCTCGATGTCGTAGATCGCGGTGCGCGCGCTGGTGGCGGGCGGCGGGCTCGACGGCGCCGGGCTCAGCCGAAAGCCGCGGCCGCGATCGACGACGTCGTCCTGCGGCGCGGCATAGGCGAGCACCGTCCCCGGCCGAGCCGGCACGCCGAAGAGGCGCTGGATGAAATTGCGATCGTCGGGCGTCTCGGCCGGCTTGGCCGCCACACGGCTGCGACGCGGCGCGGCCGGCGGCGCGACGCGCGTGCCGGCCGGCGGCGGAGCGATCAGGTCGCCGGGACGCGGCGCGGGAAATGGCGCGGCCTCGAGCATGCGCGGCGTTTCCGCCGGCGGCGGCGAAGGGGTTGCCGGCGGCGCGGTCTCGGTTGCCGGCGCGATCGCGGCCGAGCGCCACCCTGCCACGGGCTGCGGGCTTTGCGCGAAGGTCGTCGGCGCCGGGCCCAGCGCGACGCGGGGATCGAGCAGCGGGTGCAGCGGGGCAGCCACGGGCGGCGGAACGACGGCGACCACAGGCCGCGGCGCTTCGGCCGTGACAGCCGGATGTCGTGGCTCGAGCAGCGCGGTCAGCGCCGATGCGGCGATGGCCGCGCAAGCGATGACGGCGAGGATGAGCGTCAGGGACCTGCGCCGACGAAGACGGCCGCCGTGGACGACGCCGCGATCGCGGCCGGACAGAGCACTCATTCACGCACACTTCACGCCACGCGCCACGGGAGGCGAGGTCGCGCCATTCGGCCGCGACGTCCGCCATCAGCGTCGATGAAGCGCGATCTTGGTTAACGCTCCCTCAAGGTGTCGCGGGATTTTTTCCGGGATTCCGCGCCCGGATCGCCGCGATCAGTGTGCTTGCGCGGCCAGCACGGCCTCGACCCTGATCTCCTCGACCAGCCGCTCCTTGAGCGCCACGAACTCCGGCGAGGTCTTGATCGTGTAGGGCCGCGGATGGGGCAGATCGACCGCGATGTCGGCCTTGATCCGGCCGGGCCTGGCGCTCATCACCACGACGCGCGAGCCGACGAAGATCGCCTCCTCGATGTCGTGCGTGACGAAGAGCACGGTCTTGTGCTCGCGCTCCCAGATGCCGAGCAGCATCTCCTGCATCAGGGCGCGGGTCTGGTTGTCGAGCGCGCCGAACGGCTCGTCGAGCAGAAGAATCTTGGGGTCGTTCGCCAAGGCGCGGGCGATCGCCGTGCGCTGCTGCATGCCGCCCGAAAGCTGTTTGGGGAAATGCTCCATGAAGCTGGCGAGGCCCACGCGGCCGGCCCAGTCGCGCGCAAGCTCCAGCCGCCGACGTTCGGGGACGCCCTGTTCGCGCAGGCCGAAGGCGATGTTCTCGACGACGCTGAGCCATGGGAAGAGCGTGTAGCTCTGGAAGACGAAGCCGCGATCGGCGCCGGGGCCGATGACCGGCGCGCCGTCGAGCACGACCCGCCCCTCGCTGGCGCTCTCCAGCCCGCCGACGATGCGCAGCAGGGTGGATTTTCCGCAGCCGGACGGGCCGAGGATGGTGATGAAGTCGTTGTCGACGACATCCAGCGAGACCGGCGTCAGCGCGCGCGTCGGCTGCCCCCCGCGCTGCGCCGGAAACACTTTTCCGACGCCCTCGATGCTCAGCTTGCTCATCTTTGCGCCCACGGGAACAGGCGCTGGTTGACCGCCTTGAACAGGAAATCCGAAACCAGCCCGATCAGCCCGATGACGATGATGCCGAAGATGATCTGCCCGGTGTTCAGCAAAGCCTGGCTGTTGGTGATCATGTGGCCGATGCCGGACGACGAGCCGATCAGCTCGGCGACGATGACATAGGTCCAGGCCCAGCCGAGCACGAGCCGGAAGATCTCGGCGATCTCGGGCGCGGCGTTGGGCAGGAGCACGCGGCGCACGACGGAGGTGTCGGTCGCGCCCAGCGTGTAGGCGGCGTCGACGAGATCGCGCCTGATGCCGCCGACCGCGACGGCAATCATCAAGATGAGCTGAAACACCGAGCCGATGAAGATGACGAGCAGCTTCTGCGCCTCGCCGAGCCCCGCCCAGAGGATCAGCAGCGGAATGAAGGCCGAAGCCGGCAGATAGCGCGCGAAAGAGACGAAGGGTTCGAGCAGCGCCTCGATCGGCTTGTAGGCGCCCATCAAGATGCCGAGCGGCAGGGCGACGATGGCGGCCAGCACGAAGCCGCCGACGACGCGCCAGATCGTCATGCCGATGTCGAAGGCGAAGCCGAACTGGAAGAGCAGGCTCCAGCCCTCCCGCAGCATGGTCAGCGGGTCGGCGAGGAAGAGCTTCTGGACGAAGCCGCCGAAGGTCGCGACCGACCACAGCGCCACGAAGGCCGCGAAGAAGGCGACGCCAAAGGCGACGCGCGACGGGGCCGAGACGGGCTGGAGGGGTTTCATGCGTGGTCGCTCACCTGCGGCGAGAGGCGCTGGAAGAACCCCTCTCCTGTAAGGAGAGGGGCAGGGGTGAGGTGATAGCCGTTGGACTAGTTGGGCGCGGGCCAGGCAGCAGAGAGGCCACGGCAGCAGTGGCGAAGGGCCTACCCCTCACCCCTGCCCCTCTCCCTCCGGGAGGGGGGTTCCCCGCGTTTCGCTGGATGACGGCCGAGAGACTAGCTCGCGCCGCCCGCGACGTATTTCGTCTCGACCAGCGTGCTCAAATCCGGCT
>JAKFWE010000219.1 GCA_021732895.1 Allobosea sp.
GACAGGCCATGGACGCGGTAGCCGTAGAGCTGGCCGGGCCTCACGCCGGGGAGATAGCCGTGCCAGATCTCGTCGGTGTATTCCGGCAGGGTGATGCGGGCCGTCTCGTGCTGGCCGCTCTCGTCGAAGAGACAGAGTTCGACCCGCTCGGCATAAGCCGAGAACAATGCGAAATTGGTCCCGTCGGCATCGGGCGTTGCGCCCAGATCGCCGCCATGCCCCGCCTTCGCCTCGATCGGACCGTGCTCAGCCATCGATTTGCCCCCGTCGCGAGCAGGCGTGACCAGGGCTCGCGGCGCGAGCCGCAATCACCTCGTCGCATTTTTGGTTCAGACCTGTCGCAAGGCAGGCAACGCGCCCTATATCCGCCGGGTTCCGCGCGCGCGGCCCCGGATTTGCATCTTTCTTTTGCAGCGCAGGACGGAACCTTGATCCGCCGGATATGTTGGTGATCGGCAGGCAGCGAGGCATGAACTGATGGCCGATCCGTCGAAGCAGTCAGGCACGGAGACCGCTTCCGCCACGTCGGGCCACGCACTGACCTATGCCGCAGCCGTCAAGGACGGCCCGCCGGAACTGGTCTCGCGCCTTCCGGCCACGACGAAACTGCTCTTCGTCACCTCGGAAATGGGCGATTTCGTCAAGGCCGGCGGGCTTGGCGAGGTCTCGGCGGCGCTGCCGCGCCAATTGCGCGCGCTCTGCGACGTGCGCGTGCTCATCCCCGGATACCGGCAGGTGCGCGCGGCCAGGCACGCCATGGACGTCGTCGCGCAGATGCCGAGGACCGCAAGCCTGCCGCCCTGGTCGCTCGGGCGCTTCAGCACGGCCGACGGGCTCGTGATCTACGCCGTGCTCTGCGACGAGCTCTACGACCGGGAGGGCTCGCCCTACGGCCCCTTCGCCGGCGGCGACTTCAGCTACAACTATATCCGCTTCGCCAGGCTTTCCCTGGCGGCCGCCGAACTCGCCGCCGGCGAGGCCGACCCGAACTGGAAGCCCGACATTCTGCATGTCAACGACTGGCCGTCGGCGCTGGCGCCGGGCTACCTGCGCTGGAAAGGTCTTGGCACGCCCTCGATCCTGACGATCCACAACCTCGCCTATCAGGGCCTCTACCAGCCGGGGCGGATGTCGGCGCTCGGCATCCCCGATCTCGCCTTCTCGATGAACGGGGCGGAATTCCACGGCAAGGTCTCGTTCCTCAAAGCCGGCATCTATTACGGCTCCCACGTCACCACCGTGAGCGAGACCTATGCGCGCGAGATCACCACGGCCGAGCATGGCTGCGGGCTCGAGGGCCTGCTCAGGACGCGGATGGACGAAGGCCGGCTGACCGGCATCGTCAACGGCATCGACGACAGCTGGACGGCGCCCGCGGCCGGCGAGAAGGCGGCGAGCCGTCTGATCCGCCAATGGAAGCGCCAGAACGCCGACGATGTTCGCAGAACCTTCGAGCTGCCGGCCTCGCAGGGACCGCTGTTCTCGATCATTTCGCGCCTCGTGCACCAGAAGGGCATCGACCTCTCGATCGAGGCGGCCGAGACGATCGTCGCCGGCGGCGGCCAGCTCGTCGTCACCGGCCGGGGCGAACCGAGGCTCGAGGACGCGATCGAGCGGCTGGCGCGCCAGAACCCGAAGGCGATCGCGGCGCGGATCGGCTTCGACGACGCGGAGGCGCGGCGCATCTTCGCGGCGAGCGACTTCCTGCTGATGCCCTCGCGCTTCGAGCCGTGCGGGCTCAGCCAGATGTATGCCCAGCGCTATGGAGCGCTGCCGATCGCCTATCGCACCGGCGGGCTGGTCGACACGATCGACGACGGCGTCTCCGGCTTCCTGTTCTCGTCGCTGACCGGCGAGGGGCTTAACGGAGCCGTGACGCGCGCGCTCGGCGCCTGGCGCTCGAAGCGCGCCTTCAAGACGATGCGCGAGCAGGCCATGGCCAAGCGCTTCGACTGGAGCCGGCCGACGCATCGCTACGCCGATCTCTATGCGAAAGCGCTCGCGGCCTGAGCCCTCGCTCGGGTTTGAATGGACGCGCCGGCGCCCGGCGCCGTCAGACCGACTGGGCCCGCCGGAGGGCAACGCACCCGGAGGCGTGCAACCTGAACTCGTCCGGAGACCTAGGACTTTCGCGCCGGGCCGCCCTTCGTCGCGGCGCCCTTCGCCGCGGCGCCCCTGGCCGGGGGCCTCGCCCTGGCGCGTCCGGCCGTGCCGGCCGCGACCTCGCCCATGGCCGGCGGCGTCGCGCGCGCGTCGGGGTGCTGCGCGATCTGCTCCGCGATCCGGCCCTCGGCCTGCCGCCAATGCGCCTCGGCGCGCCCCTCCGGCTTGCCCTCCGCTTCCCAGATCGCATAGGCGGTGTCGCGGACGATCTGTTCCCTGCTCATGCTCGTGGCTCCTTTCCCGAACCGGCGGCTTCGTGTGACAACAGGAGCGGCGACGCTTGGTTCCAGGACCTTGCGGACGTCGCAGCAGCGGCGGAATCTGCGGAACGGGCCGGCTCCCGCTGCGTTGCAATAGAAGCCCAACCGCCGCTCCGGCGCAGCCTTCCTCCCTCCAGGATCGGGACATGATGACGCGCCAGACCAGGCCCACTCTGCCCAGTCTCGACGCGCGGGACATCGCCCTGCTCGAGGACGGCCACCACCCCGATCCGTTCGCGGTGCTGGGCCGCCACGGCGAGGGCGAGGCTTGCGTCGTCCGCGCCTTCCTGCCCGGCGCGGCCTATGTCGAACTCGTCACCGGCGAGGGCGAGGAGCGTCGCAGCGCGGCGATGCTCGGCCGGGGCGGCGGCCTGTTCGAGGCGCCCTGCCCCGGCGCGGCGCGCTATCGTCTGCGCGCCGCCTGGCCCGGCGGCATCACCGAGGCCGCCGACCCCTACAGTTTCGGGCTGCTGCTGTCCGAGGACGACGTCTACCTCTTCGCCGAGGGGCGGCATTTCGACCTTTCGACCCGGCTCGGCGCCAATCCATGCAGCTTCGACGGCGTCGAGGGCACGCTCTTCGCCGTCTGGGCGCCAAACGCCGCCAACGTCGCCGTCACAGGCGATTTCAACGGCTGGGATCCCCGCCGCCACCCGATGCGCCGCCGGCTCGGGCCGGGCGTCTGGGAGCTGTTCATCCCCGGCGTGCCTGCGGGCGCGATCTACAAATACGCCATCGTCACGGCGCAGGGCGAGCGGTTGCCGTGGAAGGCCGACCCGCTGGCGCGCGCGACCGAGTTGCCCCCGCGCACAGGTTCGGTCGTCGCCGAGCCGCCGACCTTCGCCTGGACGGACGAGGCCTGGCTGGCGCGCCGGCAGGCCGCCCACCCGATGGCAGAGCCGATGGCGATCTACGAGGTCCATGTCGGCGCCTGGCTTCGTACGGAATGGGGTGGGATGGGCTCCTGGGACGAGGCGACGGAGCGTCTCGTCCCTTACCTCGTGCATATGGGCTTCAGCCAT
>JAKFWE010000073.1 GCA_021732895.1 Allobosea sp.
CTATCATGCGCCCGACCATCAGCTCCTCGAGCTGGCCGATGGTACCGACATTGCGAAAGGTCGCCATCGCCTTGCGCAGCCGGTTGGCCTCGATGTCGGAAAACTCGGCCGCCACCATGGCGATCTTCATCGCCTGTTCCTGGAACAGCGGCACGCCGAAGGTGCGGTGCAGCACCTTGTAGAGCTCGTCTGGATCATGCGGAGGGCCGGGGCTCGGGTAGACGACCGGCTCGAGGCCGTTCCGGCGGCGCAGATAGGGATGCACCATGTCGCCCTGGATCGGTCCCGGCCGCACGATCGCGACCTGGATGACGAGGTCGTAGAACTCCTTCGGCTTCAGCCTCGGCAGCATGTTCATCTGCGCCCGGCTCTCGACCTGGAAGACGCCGAGCGAATGGCCGCGCTGGAGCATGGCGTAGGTCTCGGCGTCGCCGGGCGGAATGTCGGCGAGGTCGAGATCGAGCCCGTCATGCTTGCGCAGCAGGTCGAAGGCCTTGCGGATGCAGGTCAGCATGCCCAGCGCCAGCACATCGACCTTCATCAGCCGCAGCGCGTCGATGTCGTCCTTGTCCCACTCGATGAAGGTGCGGTCGTCCATCGCGGCCCTGCCGATCGGGACGAGTTCGTCGAGCCTTCCGCGCGTCAGCACGAAGCCGCCGACATGCTGCGAGAGATGGCGCGGAAAGCCGAGCAGCCTGAGCGCGAAGCCGATGGCGCGCGCGATCACCGGGTTCTCCGGGTCGAGCCCGGCCTGACGGACATGGGCGGCGCCGATGTCGGAGCCCCATGAGCCCCATTGCGTCGAGGCGAGCCTGGCCGTGACGTCCGTGCTCAGGCCCAGCGCCTTGCCGACGTCGCGGATGGCGCTGCGCGGGCGGTAGCGGATCACGGTCGCGGCGATGCCGGCGCGCTCGCGGCCGAAGCGCTGGTAGATGTGCTGGATCACCTCCTCGCGGCGCTCATGCTCGAAATCGACGTCGATGTCGGGTGGCTCGCGGCGCTCCTCCGAGATGAAGCGGGCGAAGAGCAGGTCGTGCTCGGCCGGATCGACCGCCGTGATGCCGAGCACGAAGCAGACGGCGGAATTGGCGGCGGAGCCGCGCCCCTGGCAGAGAATGCCGCGGCTCTGGGCGAAATCGACGATGTCGCGGATGGTCAGGAAATAGCGCGCATAGTCGAGCTTCGCGATCAGGGCGAGTTCGTCGTCGAGCAGCCTTTGCACCTTGTCGGGCACGCCGTCCGGATAGCGCATCGGCGCGCGTCTCGCGACCAGCTCGCCGAGCCAGGCCTGCGGCGTCCAGCCCGGCGGCGTCGGCTCGTCGGGATAGTCATAGGTGAGCTGGCGAAGGTCGAATTCGATCCGGCCCAGCAGATGGCCGGTCTCCTCGATCGCGTCCGGCGCATCGCGGAACAGCCGCGCCATTTCCGCCCCGGTCTTGAGGTGGCGCTCGGCGTTCGCCTCCAGCAGGCGGCCGGCCCGGTCGATGGCGACGCCCTCGCGGATGCAGGTGAGCAGATCCTGCAGGTCGCGTTGCCCGGGGGCGTCGTAGAGCACGTCGTTGGTGGCGATCAGCGGCGTGCGGGCCGAAGCCGCGATCGCCTTCAGCCGGGCGAGCCTGCGGCGGTCGTCGCCCCTGCGATGCATGCAGGCGCCCAGCCACAGTGCGCCGGGCGCGGCGTCCGCGAGGCATGCGAGCAGCGCCGGCAGATCGTCATGGCGCCGCCCGGGCATGACGATCAGCAGCAGGTCGCGCGCATCCGCAAGAAGGTCGTCGCGGGTGAGGACGCACTCGCCCTTCCTCGCCCCGTCCTTCAGGTTTCCCCGGCTGAGCAGCCGGCAAAGCCTGCCCCAGCCGTCGCGATTGGCAGGGTAGGCGACGATGTCGGGCGTGCCGTCGGCGAAGACGAGCCGGGCGCCGACGACGAGCCTGAACGATTCGGCCATGGCCTGGAGCCGCCCGGCGTCGAAGGGCAGGTCGGCGAAGGCCGGATTGTCGCGCCAGACGAATTCGCCGGGGCCGCCGCCGGCGCGCAGCTTCTCGGGCGCTGGCAGGCCGTCCTCGCGCAGCTCCTCGAGGGCGCTCCACGCCCGCACGACGCCAGCGACCGTGTTGCGGTCGGCGACGCCGAGGCCGGCATGGCCGAGCAGCAGCGCCGTGACGACGAGGTCCTGCGCCGGCGAAGCGCCCCGCAGGAAGGAGAAATTCGTCGCCGTGACGAGTTCGGCGTAGGGCGTCATGCGAACACGCCGTGCAGGAACCAGCGCGGCGGCTGCGAGCCATGTTCGTAGAGCCCGGCCCGGAACAGCCAGAAGCGGCGCCCCTGCGCGTCCTCGACGCGGTAATAGTCGCGCGTCGGCGCCGGTGGGCCGTCGCGCCACCATTCCGGCGCGATCCGCTCCGGCCCCTCGGCGCGGGCGATCTCGTGCAGCACGCGCCGCCAGCGGAAACGCGACGGCGGCCCGTCGGGCACCTCCGCGAGCGTCTCGATCGGCTGCGGCGGCTCGAAGAGCTGGAGCGGGCGCAAGGGCGGCTCGCCGGGCTGGAGCGCGGGCCAGGGGATCGGCGCGCCCGTTCCGCCGCCGGCCGCGGGCGCGAAGCCGGCTTCGCGGCGTGGATCATGGCTGTCGCGCGCGACGCAGCGCAGCACCCGCTCGCGGCCGAAGCGCGCCACCAGCCGGTCGACCAGATCGGACACCGCGTCCTCCTCGACCGCGCGCCCGTCGAGATTCGGCTGATGCGGATTCAGCGGCTCGCAGACCGGGACCGAAAGCCGGACGGCCTCGAAGCCGAAACCGGGATCGAGCGGGTCGGCCAGCGTCGCGATGCGTTCGCGATACAGCCGCAGCAGCGCCGCCCTGTCGCGCGAGGACCGGCCGGTTTCGAGCCTCAGCCGCCTGACCGCCCCGTCCATGCGGAAGATCGCGATCTCGAAGAGGCGGCCGCCTTCGCCGCGCAGTTCGAGCACGCGGGCGGCCTCGTCGATCAGCCGCGTCACGGCCGCCTCCAGCCCTTCGGCATCGATCAGCGGCTCTGTGAAATGGCGTTCGACCATGCAGTCGGGCGGGGCGCGCAGCGGCGTGATCCTTGTGTCCTCGCGGCCGAGCGTGCGCCGCAGCCGCACCGCCGCCGCCTCGCCGAAGCGCGCCGACAGCGCCGGGGAGGGCAGCCCGGCGACGCAGCCGACCGTCTTCAGCCCGGCCCGCGACAAGGCCAGCGTCGCCTCCGGCCCCAGCCTCAGCGCCGCGACCGGCAGGGCGGCGACCGCCGTCGCGTCCTCGCCGGGCGGGACGATCTCGCAGCCGCCGAAACGCGCCAGCGCATGCGCCGCCTCCTGCGTCCCGGCGATGCTGGCGCGCGCCTCCAGACCGAGCCGCTTCAGGCGGGCGCCGATCTCGCGGCGAAGCGCCGCCTCGCCGCCGAAAAGGTGGGCGCAGCCGGTGAT
>JAKFWE010000370.1 GCA_021732895.1 Allobosea sp.
GTTCCTTCTCAGGCATCAAAACCTCCACCGAAGTCGCTTCGATGGAATCATCTCTGCCGGGAATCCGAAAGACAAAGATTCACAAATTCTGAGGAGCGCTCCGCAGGAGCGCGTCTCGAAGGGTGGGCACGAGCACCGCGTTTGTTGCCCATCCTTCGAGACGGCCCTTCGGGCCTCCTCAGGATGAGGTGGAATGGTGAAGTTGAAGAGGAAAGACCCTAAGCGCGATTGCAGGAGGCCCCCCCAAATGAGCGACGCGCGGCCCTCGCGCGTGGCCTGGCTGCAGCTCGGCCTCGTCGTCGTGCTGTTCGGCCTCGCCTGGCCGGTCATCAAGATCGGCCTCGGTGCCGGCACGCCGATCTGGCTGGCGGCGGCGCGCGCCACCCTGTCGGCCGCGACCGCCTTCGTCCTGGTCGCGGCGCTGAAGCGGCTCGCCTGGCCGGGTCGCGCCGACTGGCCGATCATCCTGTCGGTCGGCGCGCTGCAGCTCACCTGCTTCTTTGCCTTCGCCAATCTCGGCGTGCAGATCGTGCCGCCCGGCCGCTCCGGCGTGCTCGCTTACACGACCATGCTCTGGATGGTGCCGCTCTCCTGGATGATCGGCGAGAAGGTCGGCCGCCGCGCCTTCGCGGGCGCCGCGCTCGGCGTTGCCGGCATCGTCGTGCTGGTCGATCCAACGCGCTTCGACTGGGGCGACCGCCGGGTGATGCTGGGCCATGGCTGGCTGCTGGCCGCCGGCTTCACCTGGGCGCTCGCCATCCTGCATGCCCGCCGCCATTCGTGGCGCATGTCGCCGCTCGACGTATTGCCGTGGCAGATGGGCGTCGCGACCGTGCTGCTGTGGTTGCTGGCCTTCACGCTCGAACCGGCGGGGTATCTCGATTTTGGCCAGCCCTCGCTCTGGATCGCGCTGCTCTATCTCGGCGTGCTGGCCGGCCCGACCGCGACCTGGGCCGCCGTCTCCGTCGCCCGCGCGCTGCCACCGGTCACCGGATCGCTCGGCATGCTGGGCGTGCCGCTGCTGGCGATCGCCAGCTCGGTCGTACTGGTGGGCGAGCCCGTCACCTGGCCGCTGGCGATCGGCACCGCGCTGGTGATTGCGGGAATTGCCATCGTGATCCTGGACAGGAAGAATTGAGCCCATGTCTGAGCCGATGTCCCTGATCGAAATCGAGCGGCGCGACGCCGTCGCTATCGTCCGCTTCAACAACCCGCCCAAGGGCTACATGAACGCCGCGATGGTCGGCGAGCTCGACGCGGCGGTCGACGGGCTGCTGGCCGACGAGGCCGTGCGCGTGCTGGTGTTCAGCGGCGCGCTGAAAGGCGTGTTCATCGAGCATTACGATGTGTCCGAGCTGCTGGCTCTGTCGGAGAAGCTGCGCGCCAAGGGCGCGAGCTTCTCGCTCGACAGGCTCTCGCCCGAGAGCGCCTATCACAGGATCCTGACGCGGCTCGAAGCGGCACCCAAGCCGGTGATCGCCGCCATCAACGGCACGGCGATGGGCGGCGGCTTCGAGTTCTGCATGGCCTGCGACATCCGCCTCGCCGAGCGCGGGCCCTATTGGCTGGGCCAGCCCGAGATCAACATCGGCATCCTGGCCGGGGCCGGCGGCACGCAGCGCCTCGCCCGGCTGGTGGGCGAAGCCCGCGCCCTCGAACTGTCGCTGATGGGCCGAACGGTCTCGCCCGACGAAGCCGCGTCCCTCGGCATGGTTCATGCAGCGGTGGACGGGCCGGTGCTCGACCATGCGGTGGCGATGGCGGAGCGGCTGGCGGCGCAACCGCCCAGGGCGGTGGCACACATCAAGCGGCTGGTCCGGTCGGCGGCTGAAACGCCTCTGTCACAAGGCCTCGCCCACGAGCGGACGCTGTTCATGGACCTCGCGGTGAGCGACGATGGACACCGGTTGATGGGCGAATTCGTCGCCGGAAAGCGCACGATTCGCGACTGATTGACAGGCAAGCGCCGGCCCTTCCATATGCCGACACCCCCCGAGTGATTACGGGCCCGCGAGGACGGAACACAGCGATGGCGAACAAGGTCTACAAGGATGCGAAGTCGGCCCTCGACGGCCTGCTGCGCGACGATCTGATGCTGATGTGCGGCGGCTTCGGCCTGGTCGGCATCCCCGACAAGCTGATCCGCGCGGTGCGCGACTCCGGCGTGAAGGGGCTCACCTGCGTGTCGAACAATGCCGGCATCGACGGCGCGGGCCTCGGCCTGCTGCTGGAGACCGGGCAGGTCAGGAAGATGATCAGTTCGTACGTCGGCGAGAACAAGACTTTCGCCAAGCTGTACCTCGACGGAAAGCTCGAACTCGAATTCAACCCGCAGGGCACGCTGGCCGAACGCTGCCGCGCCGGCGGCGCCGGCATCCCTGCCTTCTATACGAAGACCGGCGTCGGCACGCTGGTCGCCGAAGGCAAGGAGACCAAGACCTTCGACGGCGAGGAATATGTGATGGAGCGCGGCCTGTTCGGCGACATCGCGCTGGTCAAGGCCTGGAAGGGCGACACGTCCGGCAACCTGATCTATCGAAAGGCCGCGCGTAACTTCAATCCGATGATGGCGACCGCCGCCAGGATGTGCGTCGCCGAGGTCGAGGAACTCGTGCCGGTGGGCGAGCTAGATCCCGATCACATCCACACGCCGGCGGTCTTCGTGAAGCGCATCTTCTGCGGTGCGCCCTACGACAAGCAGATCGAACAGCGCACAATCCGCAAGGCTTGAGGAGACGACGATGGCCTGGACCCGCGATCAGATGGCGGCGCGCGCCGCCAAGGAACTGGAAGACGGCTTTTACGTGAACCTCGGCATCGGCATCCCGACGCTGGTGTCGAACTATGTGCCCGAGGATGTCGACATCACGCTGCAGAGCGAGAACGGCATGCTGGGCGTCGGCCCCTTCCCCTACGACAATGAAGTCGATGCCGACATCATCAATGCCGGCAAGCAGACCGTGACCGAGGTCAAGGGCACGTCCTACTTCAGCTCGGCCGACAGCTTCGCGATGATCCGCGGCGGCCATATCGACCTCTCCATCCTGGGCGCCATGGAAGTGGCGGAGAATGGCGACCTCGCCAACTGGATGATCCCGGGCAAGATGGTGAAGGGCATGGGCGGCGCCATGGACCTGGTCGCCGGCGTGAAGCGCGTGATCGTCACCATGGAGCATGTCTCCAAGGACGGCGCCTCGAAGCTGCTGGCCGAATGCACCCTGCCGCTGACTGGCCGGCGCGTGGTCGACATGGTGATCTCCGAACTCGGAGTCTTCAGCGTCGACAAGAAGGGCACTGGCGGCGTGACCCTTATCCAGCTGGCCGACGGCGTTACCGTCGACGAGGTGAAGGCGAAGACCAAGGCGAAGCTTACGATCGCGGCGGATCTGAAGGTCGCCTAAAGGTCCTCCCCATTCAAATGGGGAGGTGTCGCGCCT
>JAKFWE010000411.1 GCA_021732895.1 Allobosea sp.
GAACCGGCTGAAGCGTCTCCAGCGTGATCGAGGCGAAGGCCTGGACCGGCCAGATCCGGATGCCGGCCGGGGTCGCCAGGATGGAGCCGCGATGGCTCATGCCCGCGAAGCGGAAGCCGCCGCCGCCGAAGGCGTCGATCGGGTGCCGGCCGGGCAGGAAGCCGTCGAAGCGCGGCATGACGCGCGCCGGTTCAGGCCTTGGCCTTGGCGGCGGCCGGTAGCGCGTCCGGCTCGGCATGGTCGAGCCGCCCGGCGCGCACGTCGAGATAAAGCAGGACCGGCGTCGAGACGAACATGGCCGAATAGGTGCAGACGACGACGCCGAAGAGCATGACCAGCGCGAAGCCCTCGATCGCGGTGCCGCCGAAGAAGACCAGCGCCAGCAGCGAGAGGATCGTCGTGGTCGATGTCATCGCGGTGCGCGAGAGCGTCGAATTGACCGAGAGGTCGAGCAGGTCGGCGATCGGCATGGTCTTGTAGCGGCGCAGCAGCTCGCGCGTCCGGTCGAAAACCACGACCGTTTCGTTCAGCGAATAGCCGACGATGGTGAGAATCGCCGCGATCGAGGTGAGGTTGAACTCGAGCTGGGTGATGAGGAAGAAGCCGAGCGTCAGCACGATGTCGTGCATCGTACCCAGAATCGAGCCGATCGCCAGTTGCACCTCGAAGCGGAACCACAGGTAGATCAGCACGCCGACGATGGCGAGCACGATGCCGAGCGTGCCCGCCTGCACCAGTTCGCCGGAGACGCGCGGGCCGACCGTCTCGACCCGGCGGAAATCATGCGCCTGCGCAAAGGTTTCGCGCGCCTTCGTGACCACGGTCTGCTGGGCCGCCTCCCCGCCCGGCTGGAGCGCGAAGCGCAGTGAAATGTCGCCGGCGCCGCCGAACTCCTGAACCTCGACCTCGCCGAAACCGAGCGCATTGGCGCTCTGGCGCACCTGGGCGATGTCGGCGCGGCCATCCCTGGCCTGCATCTCGATCAGCGTGCCGCCCCGGAAGTCGATGCCGAAATTGAGCCCGACCGTCAGGAACAGCACCAGCGTCAGGATCGAATAGGCCGCCGAGAAGGGATAGCTGTAGCGTCGGAAGCGGATAAACTTGAATTTGGTGTCGTCGGGAACGATCCGAAGCAGACGCATGCGCCTTGCCCCCCTTTTCGATTGTCGGCGGCGTCAGAACGGCAGGGCCTTGGGCTTCGCCATACGGTACCACAGCGCGATCAGCATCCGCGTCAGCGTCACGGCGGTGATCACCGTCGTCAGGATGCCGAGAATGAAGACCACCGCGAAGCCGCGCACGGGGCCGGAACCCAGCGTGAACAGCGCCAGCGCGGCGATCAGCATCGTGATGTTGGAATCGATGATGGTCGCGAAGGCGCGCTGGAAGCCCGCCTCCAGCGCCGAGACCAGCGAGCGGCCCTGCCTCGATTCCTCGCGCATGCGCTCATAGATCAACACGTTGGAATCGACCGCCGTGCCGATCGTCAGGATGATGCCGGCGATGCCGGGCAGCGTCATCGTGGCGCCCAGCACCGACATCAGGCCGAAGATCAGGCAGACATGGACGAGCAGCGCCACCGAGGCGATCACGCCGAAGATGCCGTAGTTGCCGAGCATGTAGAGAATGACGAACGCGGCCGCGATCAGGGTGGCGAGCTTGCCGGCCGCGATCGAGTCGGCGCCGAGGCCGGGCCCGACGGTGCGCTCCTCGACGATCGTCATCCGCGCCGGCAGCGCGCCGGCGCGCAGCAGGATGGCGAGGTTGTTGACCGATTCGACGGTGAAATTGCCCGAAATCTGGCCGGAGCCGCCGGTGATGGGCGACTGGATCACGGGCGATGAAATCACCTTGTTGTCGAGCACGATCGCCAGAGGGCGGCCGAGGTTCTCCGTCGTCGCCTGGCCAAAACGCTGCGCGCCGCGAATGTTGAAGCGGAAGTTCACGATCGGCTGCGAGGTGCGCGAATCGAAGGCCGGCTGGGCGTCGATCAGATCGGCGCCCTCGACGATGACGCGGCGCTCCACCGGCACCAGCGCGCCGCCGGAATCCTGCGAGGGCAGCATGTCGACGTCGCCGCCCTGATTGTCGGCGACCATGCGGAATTGCAGCTTGGCGGTCTGGCCGAGGATCTCCTTCAGGCGCTGCGGGTCCTGCAGGCCGGGCACCTGGACGAGAATGCGGTCGAGCCCCTGGCGCTGGATGTTGGGCTCGGTCGTGCCGAGCGCATCGACGCGGCGGCGCAGAACCTCCATCGCCTGTTCGACGGCGCGGCGCACGCGCTCATTGGCGCCGGCTTCCGTCAGCGCGAGCTGGACGACGCCGTCGGGCTGCTCGATGACCTCGGTCGTGGTGTTACCCGAGGGTCCGAAGGCGCCGAGCGTGCCGACGGGCTGGGCGAGCTCGCGCAGCTTCGGCAGGAGCCTCGCCCGGTCGGCGGCCTCCGTGACGCGGACCTGGACGCCACGCGGCGTCAGGCCGATGCCGCCCTGGAACGACACGCGCTCCTCGCGCAGGATGCGCCGCAGATCGTCGCGCAATTGCGTCACCTGCGTGCGGATCAGGTCGGCGCGATCGATCTCCAGCAGCACATGCGAGCCGCCCTGGAGATCGAGCCCGAGCACGACGGCGTTGATCGGCAACAGCAGGCGCGGGATCCAGGAGGGCGCGCCCGTCCTGATGGAATCGCGCGTCTCCTGCGACAGCAGGTTCGGCAGCGCGAGCCCGCAGCCGACGAGCAGCACGAGTATGACGACGATGACCTTGCGGGCCTGGAAACGAAGCATCTGCCTTGAACAGCCCTGTATTGTCTGCCGCGCCCGGCCCGCGAAGGGGGCCGGGCGGCTGCGTTCAGCTCTTGACCGGCTCGCCCTTGGACCGGACGTCCTGGATCATCGCCTTGACCAGCCTGATGCGAACGCCCTCGGCGATCTCGGCCTCGATTTCGGCGTCGTCGATCACCTTGGAGACCTTGGCGACGATGCCGCCGGAGGTCACCACCGTGTCGCCCCGGCGCACGTTCCTGATCATCTCCTGATGGGTCTTCACCCGGCGCTGCTGCGGCCTGATGATCAGGAACCACATGATCACGAAGATCAGGACGAAGGGCACCAGCGACATCAGGATATCGGTGGAGCCGCCGGCCCCTGTGGCCTGGGCGAAAGCGGGCGTGATCACGAGATGGCTCCTGGCGTCCCGGGCCAAGGCTGCCGCCCGGCCCTTGAAAAATCGCGCGGACTATAGCCAGCGACGGGTTGAAATCAATGCGGAGCGCGGGCGATGGACCCGGGCCGCCGCTTCACCTATGAGCTTGGCGGCTTTCGCGCAATCCCTCGAGACCGATGACCGACACCAACCCGGCCGACCCGAACCTCGCCGTCCTGCTGCGCATCGCGGCGGCGCTAGAGCGCATCGCCCCGCCCGACCGCCCCGCGC
>JAKFWE010000281.1 GCA_021732895.1 Allobosea sp.
CGGCCTGCACCAGCTGTTCCGGCGCTTTTCCGAGACGGCGTCGGCGCGCGCCGCGCCCGAGACCGTCAAGAGCGCCGCCAGCCGCCTGCTCGGCCGCGTCGACACGATGCTGATCGACGTGCAGATAGTGCAGCAGCGGGCGCGCCTGTTGCAGGATGAGATCGCCGCCCGGCTGACGGCGCAGACCAACCGCCAGCTCTACGTGCTCTCGATCCTGACCGCGACGCTGATGCCGGCGACCCTCGTGAGCGGGCTGTTCGGCGTCAACACGAAGGGCCTGCCGTTTCTCGATGATGACTGGGGCTTCGTCTACGTCGTCCTGCTCTGCCTGATCGCGGCCTGTCTGGTCTACCTGCTGCTGCGGCGGCGCGACATGATCAACTGAGCGGCGGGCGATCAGGCCGCGAGCTTGAGGCCGACGGCGCCGGCGACGATCAGGCCGATGCAGGCGAGCCGAACGCGAGAAGACCGCGAGAGACAGATGGCGCCTGGCCATGCCGGAGTTCCCCGGGTGCGGCGATGGTCGCAGAGCGCTCGTCGCGCCGCTACTGGCCGTCGATCGCAGGCTCCCGCCGCAGTGCCGCAGCGAGGATCGACCGGCAGGTTCCGAGCTCCGACAACAACGCGGCCAGCAAGGCCGGATCGCCGCCGGAGCGCGATGAAGCAAGGCTCCCGCCCGCCGCAAGGGCCTCGGCGGCGTCGGCGCGGCCGCTCGTCGCCGCGGCCGCCGCCACCGGCCGCTCGCCCGCCGGCGGAGCGACCGGCGCGCCGCGCCCGATCGCCTGGACATGACGCGCGCCCTGCTCCTTGAGGATGCGCTGGAGGCCCTTGATCGTGTAGCCCTCGCCATAGAGGAGACGGCGAATGCCCTTGAGCAGGGCGACATCGTCGGGCCGATAATAGCGCCGGCCGCCGCCGCGTTTCAGCGGCTTGATCTGGCTGAAGCGCGTTTCCCAGAAACGCAGCACATGCTGAGGGATGTCGAGGTCATCGGCGACCTCGCTGATGGTCCTGAAAGCGTCGATGCTCTTGGTGTCCAATTCGGCCTCTTGGTCGCCGGTTCGAGACTCCAGAACTTGAAACTCCAGATTCACTCGTCTTCGCCCTCGCCCGATTGCCCGTTGATGCGGGCCTTCATCACGTTCGACGGCTTGAACACCATCACGCGGCGCGGTTCGATCGGAACCTCGACGCCGGTTTTCGGATTACGCCCGATTCGCTCGCCCTTGTCGCGCACCACGAACGAGCCGAAGGAGGACAGCTTGACGTTCTCGCCACGCGCGACCGCGTCGCAGATCTCGTCCAGCACGGATTCGACGAGCTTGGAAGACTCCGTCCGCGACAGGCCGATCTTCTGATAGACAGCCTCGCACAAATCGGCGCGAGTGACCGTTTGCCCCGCCATTCCCAGCCTCCAAGGCGTTGTCGGCTGGCGGCGCGACCGCCTGCTCTTCGCCATTATCGTTGAGCGACGCTAGGCGTCCGGGCCTGCCCGGTCAATCCTCAAACTTGCCATTCCCGTCATGGTTGTAGGCAAAAACAGCGAAACCGGCGTTCCACCGTCATGAAAACGTTGATTAAAATCAGGCCCCCGGAAAGCGGGCGCCACGACCTCACCAGCGGATGAGCGCCGAGCCCCAGGTGAAGCCGCCGCCCATCGCCTCGATCAGAACGAGCTGACCGCGCTTGATCCGGCCATCGCCATGCGCCTGCGCCAGCGCCAGCGGAATCGAGGCGGCCGAGGTGTTGCCGTGCCTGTCGACGGTGACCACCACGCGCTCGGTGCCGATGCCGAGCTTGTCGGCGGTGGCGTCGATGATGCGGCGATTGGCCTGATGCGGCACGAACCAATCGATGTCGGCCGCGCTCAGCCCGGTCTCGGCGAAGGTGTGCCGCACCGTCTCGGCGAGGTTGACCACGGCATGCCGGAAGACTTCCTTGCCCTCCATGCGCAGAAAACCGACCGTCCGGGTCGAGCCCGCGCCGCCATCGACGTAGAGCTTGCTCTTGTGGCGGCCGTCGGAGCGCAGATGCGTCGACAGAACGCCACGGTCGGCCAGCGTCCCCTGCCCCTCCTGCGCCTTCAGCACGACGGCGCCGGCGCCGTCGCCGAACAGCACGCAGGTGGTCCGGTCCTCCCAGTCGAGAATGCGCGAGAAGGTCTCGGCCCCGATGACGAGCGCCGCGCGCGCCGCGCCGGTCGCGAGGAACTTGTCGGCCGTGGCCAGCGCGAAGACGAAGCCCGAGCAGACCGCCTGAAGGTCGAAAGCCGCGCCGCCCGCGATCCCGAGATCGGCCTGGATCTGGGTCGCGGTGGCCGGGAACGTGTGGTCGGGCGTCGCGGTGGCGACGATGATCAGGTCGATTTCGGCGGCGTCCATGCCGGCGTCGGCCAGGGCCGCCTGCGCCGCCTTCAATCCGACGACCGAGGTCGGCTCGTCGTCGGCGGCGACATGGCGCTGGCGGATGCCGGTGCGCTGCACGATCCACTCGTCGGTCGTGTCCACGCGTTGCGCGAGTTCGGCGTTGGTCACGATCCGCGACGGCAGGTAGGAGCCGCAGCCGGCGACGACGGAGCGAAGGATGGACACGCTGCGGATTCCTATTCGACGGTGGCGGCCTGCCTCGGCGCCGCCTCGGGACGCGCGGTCGCAGCGACCATTTCGCGGACCTTCGACATCAGGTCCTCGCGCGCCATCTCATAGCCGAGTTCGGCCGCGCTGGCGAAACCGGTGGCGTCGGTGCCGCCATGGCTCTTGATGACGATGCCCTCGAGCCCGAGAAACACCCCGCCATTGACCTTGCGCGGATCCATCTTCTCCTTCAGCGCCGAAAACGCGCCGCGCGCGAAGAGATAGCCGATCCTGGCCATCAGCGACCGGCTCATCGCGGCGCGCAGATACTCGCCGATCTGGCGGGCGGTGCCTTCCGCGGTCTTCAGCGCGATGTTGCCGGTGAAGCCCTCCGTCACCACGACATCGACCGTGCCCTTGCCGAGATCGTCGCCCTCGACGAAGCCGTGATAGTGCAGGTGCGGGAGATTGCTCTCGCGCAGGATGCGGCCCGCCTCCTTGACCGCCTCGACGCCCTTGATCTCCTCGACGCCGACATTGAGCAGGCCGACGCTGGGGCGATCGAGATCGAACACGACGCGCGCCATCGCCGCGCCCATCACCGCCAGATCGACGAGATGCCGGGCGTCCGCGCCGATGGTCGCGCCGACGTCGAGCACGACGCTCTCGCCGCGCACCGTCGGCCACAGCGCCGCGATCGCCGGCCGATCGACCTGCGGCATCGACTTCAGGCAGAATTTCGACATCGCCATCAACGCGCCGGTGTTGCCGGCCGAAACGGTGACGTCGGCCTCGCCGGTCTTGGTCGCGTCGATGGCGCGCCACATCGACGATTTGTAGCGGCCATAGCGCAGCGCCTGG
>JAKFWE010000282.1 GCA_021732895.1 Allobosea sp.
ATCCTCGCCAGCCGCCTGTTCGAGCGGCAGCCGATCACCTGGCGGCAGGTCGCGGCGATCGCGCTCGGCACGCTCGGGCTGCTCTTCCTGTTCGCGACGCGGGCGCTGGGCGCGCTTGGCGCGGCAGAACCCGGCCCGCTCGAACTCGAGGGCCTGGCGGCGATCGCGCTCGGCACGCTGCTCTACTGCTCGGGCGCGGTGCTCTCGCGCCCGATCGCGCGCACGATGCCGACCCTGACGCTGGCGGGCTGGCAGACGCTGATCGGCGGGGCCGGGCTCGCCGCCGTCTCGCTGGCCTTCGAGCCGGTCACGTCCGGCCATCTGCGCGCGCTCGCCGCCTGGCCGGTCTGGCCGGCGCTCGCATTCCTCGTCATCGCCGGCTCGCTGATGGGCTTCACCATCTACATGCGGCTGCTGCGCGACTGGGGGGCGTTCCGGGCCGGGCTCTACGCCTTCGTCAGCCCGGCCATCGCGGTCGGCGTCGGGGTGGTCGCGCTTTCGGAGCCGTTCGGCCCGGCCGAGGCGGTCGGCGCGCTGCTGCTGTTCGGCGCGGCGGCGATCGCGCTTAGGCGATAGGGGGGTCGGCGGCCTTCGCCTTGGCGCCGGCCTGCTCCAGCGCCTTGTCGCGCGCGGCGTGGCGCAGCTGGGCGCGCTCGAAGGCGAGCACGATCGGCAGCGAGATCACCAGCGGCAGGATCAGATAGAACAGGCGCCAGATCAGCAGGGCCGCGAACACCGCCGGCGCCGGCACGCCCGGCATCACCGCCAGGAAGACCGCCTCCATGACCCCGACGCCGCCGGGAACCTGGCTGAGCAGCCCGGCCGAGAACGAGAGCAGGAAGGCCCCGAGCACGATCAGGAAACCGGGATTGCCCTGGTCGGGCAGGGCGAAATAGATGATGCCGGCGGCGCCGGCCAGCTCCAGCGGAGCGGCGAGATACTGGCGCGCCACGATCGGCAGGCGCGGATAGATCAGCGCGAACTTGCCGATCTTCAGCGGCCTGAATTTCAGCCATGAGCCGATCGTGTAGAGCGCGACGAAGCCGAGGCAGCCCGCGCCGGCCAACCGCGCCCCGCCGTCGCTGATCGCGAACCAGGACGAGAGCCGCGCCAGCGGGCGCAGGATTTCCGGCTCGACCAGCAAGACCAGCCCGAGCAGCAGGATCGTGCCGAAGGCGAAGTTGAACGAACAGAGCGCGACCAGCACCGCGACCTCGGCCGCGCTCAGCCCCTTGGCGGTGTAGGCGCGGTAGCGCACCATCCCGCCGGAGAAGACCGACGCGCCGATATTGTGCGACAGCGCATAGGTCACGAAGGAGCAGACCGAGACGTAGAGCCAGGAGACGCCGCGCTCCCTGCCGAGATGGATCAGCGCGATCCGGTCGTACCAGGCGAGCGCGCCATAGGCGACGAGCGTGGCGAGGCCGGCGTGGACAAAGGCGTCGGCGGGGATCAGCGCGATCTTCGCGCCGATGCCGGACGCGATGATCCTGATGTTGTCCCAGAGCCCGCCCTGTTCGAGAAGGGCGTGCACGGCGGCGTCGGTCGCGGCCTCGGCCTTGAGCTTGTCCCAGAGCAGATCGACCGACCAGACCACCGCGACGAGCCCGATCAGGGGCCAGAGATAATCGAGGTATTTTTTCATGGGCCCGGCGGCGTGCAGGGTGGCGGGGAGCTATGCGTTCGCCGCTGCGCGCATATGCGCAGGATGCGCGCGGGAGGCCGCACCCTCTCTGCCAGCCGGCGCAGGCGAGGGCAAGCGGCGCTCGGCCGCTCGCCCCGCGGTCCGGCGGTCTACTTGCCGTTCGCCTTGAGCCAGGCGCGCATCTGCGCGATCTCCTTTTCCTGGTCGGCGATGATGCCGGTCGCGAGCGCCTTCAGCGCGGGGTCCTTGCCATGAGCGAGCATGACCCTGGCCATGGCGACCGCGCCCTCGTGATGCGGAATCATGCCGCGCACGAAATCGGCGTCGACATCGCCGCTGAAGACGATGTCCATGGCCTTGTGCATCGTCATGTTGGCGGCCCTGAAGGCGGCGGTGGCGGGCGAATCCTGCTTCGTCGCGGCTGCTCCGTGGCCGGCATGGCCGCCATGCTGCTGGGCCAGAGTGGTTCCGCCATGGGCGAGGGCGCCGGCGACGATGGCCGCGAGCCCGGTGAGAATCATGCGTTTCATCGTGTTTCGTCCTTGGATCGGCGCCGGAGGAGGCGGGCGCGGCTCGGCCGTCGCGCGCCGCCTGCGGCAAACAAAGGGGATCAGGCTGGAAGGAAGCGGCGCAGGCCGCGCGGCGGCCGTTCCGCCGGCTCCGGCGGCATGCCTTCGGCCAGCGACGCCGGCGCGGACCCGATCGGGCGCCAGCGCGCCGCGAGGCCGGCGGGCGCGGGGTCCGGGGCGGCGGCCATCAGCCCGCAGCCGGGGATGCAGCAGAGCGGCGTCGCCAGAGCGGGCTTCGGCGCCGGCGCGTCCTCGCCATGGCAGGGGGCGTGGGCGCCGGCGGCCGCCGCGTGCTGGCCGGCGACGGGACCGGCCCCGGCATGGCCGAGCGAGGCTGCGAGCGTGGCGTGCGGCAGCACGGCGAGAAGCAGCACCGCGATGGCGGCGAACAGACGCGCCCGCGCGCCGTGTCTCCATTGGCGAGGCTGATGGATTCGACGAGACATGCTGACGTGATACCTCGGGCAGGATCATGTCATGATCACGGCGCCCGAACAGCCCCCGATGGACAGCGCCCGCGATGCAGCCGCTCCCCGCCCTCAACCTGACCGGCCTGACCGACCTGCCGCCCGGCAAGATCGCCGCCATCGTGACGTCCCTGGAGATGGTCGTCGCCCCGCCGGCGCGGCCCGACCCCGCCGGAACCGGGGCGTTCTTCCTCGATGCGATCGGACGCGGCGACGTCGCGCGCTATCTGGCGATCTATCGCGGGCTCGGCGAGCGCTGGATGTGGTTCAGCCGGCTGGTCATGCCCGAAGCGGAGCTTGCGGCCATCCTCGCCGATCCCGCCGTGGAGGCCTTCGCCGTGCGTCACGGGGAGCGCGACGTCGGCCTGCTCGAGCTGGATTTCCGCGTCGCGGGCGAAGGCGAACTCGCGTTCTTCGGCCTCGACGGCAGCGTGATCGGGCAGGGCGCGGGGCGCTGGCTGATGAACCGCGCGCTGGAGAAGGCGTGGGCGCGGCCGATCTCGCGCTTCTGGGTGCACACCTGCACGCTCGACCATCAGGACGCGCCGGAATTCTACCGGCGCTCCGGTTTCACGGCGTTCAGGCGCAGCGTCGAGATCGACGACGATCCGCGGCTGTCCGGCGCGATGCGGCGCGACTGCGCGCCGCATCATCCGGTCATCGGCTGAGAGCGCTCAGGCGCCGGCGCGGGCGCGCAGGCCGATCGAGTCCATCATCGCCTGGTCGCGCGCCGCTTCGGCGGCGCGCTCGG
>JAKFWE010000104.1 GCA_021732895.1 Allobosea sp.
ACAGGCTCGACATAGCGGGAGACCCAGAAGAGGCTGTCGGCGGTGCGCGAGAGCATGATCAGGTCCGGCCTTTTCGCGACGTTGCGGGGTGCGTCCGTGGCGGCGGATCGGGCGTCGCCGGGCAGGTCGCGCATCGGGAGATCATGCATCGAGAACCCAGGTGTCCTTGGTGCCGCCGCCCTGGCTGGAATTGACCACCAGCGAGCCCTCCTTGAGCGCGACCCTGGTGAGCCCGCCGGGCACACAGGAGATGCCGTTGGCCCCCGACAGCACATAGGGGCGCAAATCGACATGGCGCGGCGCGACGCCCGACGCAACGAATGTGGGGCAGGTCGAGAGCGCCAGCGTCGGCTGGGCGATGAAGCCGTCCGGCTGCGCCCTGAGCTTCTTGCGGAAGGCCTCGATCTGCGCCTTGCTGGCGTGCGGGCCGACCAGCATGCCGTAGCCGCCCGAGCCATTGACCTCCTTGACGACGAGATCGGCGAGGTTGTCGAGCACATAGGCGTTGGCGTCCGGCTCGCGGCAGCGCCAGGTCGGCACGTTCTTCAGGATCGGCTCCTCGCCGGTGAAGAACTTCACGATCTCGGGCATGTAGCTGTAGACCGCCTTGTCGTCGGCGACGCCGGTGCCGACGGCGTTGGCGAGCGTGACGTTGCCGGCCTTGTAGGCCCCGATCAGGCCCGGCACGCCGAGCACGGAATCGCCGCGGAAGACCAGCGGGTCGATGAAGTCGTCGTCGATGCGCCGGTAGATCACATCGACGCGCCTCGGCCCCTGCGTCGTGCGCATGTAGACGACGTCGTCCCTGACCAGCAGGTCGGAGCCCTCGACCAGCTCGACGCCGAGCTTGTCGGCCAGGAAGGAGTGCTCGTAGAAGGCCGAGTTGAACTGGCCGGGCGTGAGCAGGCAGATCGACGGATCGGCGGAGGCGGAGCGCGGCGCGACCGAGCGCAGCGTCGCCAGCAACTGGTCCGGGTAGTTGTCCACCGGGGCGACGCGGTGCGTCGCGAACAGCTCGGGGAAGAGCCGCAGCATGACCTCGCGGTTCTCCATCATGTAGGAGACGCCCGATGGCGTGCGGGCGTTGTCCTCCAGCACGTAGAACGTCTCGGCGTCGACGCGGACGATGTCGATGCCGGCGATATGGCAGTAGATCCCGTGCGGAACCTGGAAATCGACCATCTCCAGCTGGTAGCAGGCGTTGCGATAGACCAGATCGGCCGGAATGATCCCGGCCTTGAGGCATTCCTTCGGCCCGTAGACGTCGGCGAGGAACATGTTCAGCGCCGTGACCCGCTGGCGCAGGCCCTTCTCCAGCAGGCTCCATTCCGGCTTGGTCAGCACGCGCGGGATGATGTCGAAGGGGATCAGCCGCTCGGTCGATTCCTCGTCGCCATAGACGGCGAAGGTGATGCCGATGCGCCGGAAGAAAAGTTCCGCCTGTGAGCGCCGCAGCGCCAGCATGTCGGGCGGCGCCTCCTTGAGCCAGCGGTCGAGCGAGCCGTAGGCCGAGCGCAGCTCGGTTCCGTCTCCTGTCATTTCGTCGAACGCGGGCATCGCGGGCCTATTCCCCTTGTTCGGCTCAGCCTAAGCGCATTCGCGGCGAATCGGAAAGAGGCGCGATGGCGTGGCCGATAGCTCCGTCTGCCTCTTTCGTAGGCGCCGCCCCTGCGCGGTCTCAGAGCAGCCCGAGCCCCCTGAAGCTGGCGTGCCCGTCGCGGCCGACGACGATGTGATCGTGGATCGCGATGCCGAGCGGCTTGGCGATGTCGACGAGTTCGCGCGTCATCTTCACATCGGCGCCGGAGGGCGTCGGGTCGCCGGATGGGTGGTTGTGGACCAGGATGAGCGCTGTGGCCGAGAGTTCGAGCGCGCGCCGCATCACCTCGCGCGGATAGACCGGGGTGTGATCGACCGTGCCGGTCTGCTGCACCTCGTCGGCGATCAGCGCATTCTTCTTGTCGAGGAAGAGGATGCGGAACTGCTCACGCTCGGCGAACGCCATCGCCATCCGGCAGTAGTCGATCACGGAGGACCATGACGACAAGACGGGCCGCTTGGCGAGCGCGCCTTTGGCCATGCGCCGCAGCGAGGCCTCGACGATCTTGAGATCGAGCGCGACGCCCTCGCCGACGCCCTTGACTTCGGTCAGCAGCGCGGCCGGCGCGCCCAGCACCTCCGCGAAGGAGCCGAAGCGCGCGATCAGGGTCTTCGCCAGCGGCTTGACGTCACGCTGGGGAATCGAGCGGAAGAGCAGGAGCTCGAGCAGCTCGTAGTCGGGCAACGTGTCCGCGCCGGCTTCCTGAAAGCGGGCGCGCAGACGCTCGCGGTGGCCGTGGTAGTGCGGCCCGGACGCCTCGCCCGGCCCGGCGCCGATCGGTCCTGGCGCCCGGCCGGCCGGGCTCATCCGGCGGCGAGCGGATTGTCGCGGCCGGCCGGCGACAGCGTGAAGATCTCGCAGCCCGTCTCGGTGACGCCGATCGTGTGCTCGAACTGCGCCGAAAGCGATCGGTCGCGCGTCACTGCCGTCCAGCCGTCCGAGAGCACCTTCACGCCGGCCTTGCCGAGATTGATCATCGGCTCGATGGTGAAGATCATGCCGGCCTTGAGCAGCGCCCCTTCGCCGGGCGAGCCATAGTGCAGGATGTTGGGCGCGTCGTGGAAGACCTCGCCCAGGCCGTGGCCGCAGAAGTCGCGCACCACGGAGCAGCGTTCCGCCTCGGCGTAGCGCTGGATGGCGAAGCCGATATCGCCGGTCGTGCCGCCGGCGCGCACCGCCCTGATGCCGCGGAGCAGGCTCTCATAGGTGATCTCGACCAGGCGCTCCGCCTTGCGGGGGATTTCGCCGACGCCATACATCCGGCTCGAGTCGCCATGCCAGCCATCGACGATCAGGGTGTAGTCGATGTTCAGGATGTCGCCGTCGCGCAGCGGCTTGTCGTCGGGAATTCCGTGGCAGACGACATGGTTGATCGAGGTGCAGATCGACTTGGTGTAGCCGCGATAGTTCAGCGTCGCGGGGTATGCGCCATGGTCCATGGCGAACTGGAAGGCGAGATCGTCGAGGCGCTGCGTCGTGACGCCCGGCCTGACGAAATCGCCGAGCATGTCGAGGCCCTGCGCGGTCAGCCGGCCGGCCTTTCGCATAGCCGCGAAGGCGCCGGCCCCGTGCAGCTTGATCACCGGGTCGCGGGCGCGGGCCCGTCCAGGATTCTCTTCGTAAGTCATGCGTCCAATGTGACTGCGGCGGCGGCGCGTCTCAAGCCCATAATGCGTTATTCATGCGTCGGGCCGGGCAGGGGGGGGCGGCTCACTCGACCATGCTGGCGTCCCCGCCCGCCTGGGTGTATCAGGCGCGCCATGGCCACGACCGATCAGACAACCGAGGACCAGCCCTTCGGCGCGTTCGCCCCGCAGGGC
>JAKFWE010000180.1 GCA_021732895.1 Allobosea sp.
CGCCGAAGCCGACGCGGCGATCCGGGCCGTGGGCGTCGAATCGCTGTTCTGACGCCGCCGCCGACGTCAGCCCTTGCGCACCGGCCCCGCCAGTTCCACCGGCACGGCATGGGAGCGCTTGACCTGGCCGAGCGCGAAGCTCGATTCGATCGAGGCGACGTTGTCGAGACGCGTCAGCTTGTCTTTCAGGAAGCGCTCATAGGCGGCGAGATCGCTGACGATGATGCGCAGCAGATAGTCGCGCGGGCCGGTCATCAGATGGCAGTCGGCGACTTCGGGCCAGCGCATCACGGCGGCCGCGAAGCGATCGAGCTCCTCCTCGCGCTGGCGCTCCAGCTTGATGGAGGCGAAGACGCTGACGGGCAGGCCGAGCCGATCCTGATCGACCACGGCGACGTAGCCGGTGATGATTCCGGCCTGCTCCAGCAGCCGGACCCTGCGCGCGCAGGGAGAAGCCGAGAGCCCGACCCTGTCGGCGAGATCCTGGTTGCTGATGCGGCCGTCGAGCTGAAGCGCCTGCAGGATGCGGCGGTCGATCTCGTCGATTTTGTGGTCTGGCATGTTCGATCGCTTTCGCGGGCCAGATTAGCTGAAAGCGCTAATTCTGAAAGCCTCGCGTCATGAGTTTGGCTGCCTCCTCTCGCGAAAGCATGCATGATGCGTCCACCCGATTTGCCATGCGCGACATCTCGATGACGAGCGCGGGGAACCCTCTCCCGCAGGGAGAGGGTTCCCCGCGCTGACCTCGCTTCGTCCGCTTTGCTCTGGAGCGATCTCGCCCGATGTCCGACCCTCGCCTGCCCTTTCTCGCCGAACTCGAGAAGAAGATCCTCTGGCTCGCCTCCTGGACGATCCACAACGCCAATCATCTGCGCGAGAGCGAGGACGGCATGAAGGTCGGCGGGCATCAGGCCTCGTCCGCCTCGCTCGCGACGATCATGACGGCGCTCTACATGGCGGCGCTGCGCCCGCAGGACCGCGTCGCGGTGAAGCCGCACGCCTCGCCCATCTTCCACGCGATCAGCTATCTGATGGGGTTGCAGACCCGCGAGAAGCTGGAGAATTTCCGGGGCTACAAGGGCGCGCAGAGCTATCCCTCGCGCACAAAGGACATCGACGACGTCGATTTCTCGACCGGCTCGGTGGGCTTAGGCGTCGCGCAGACTTTGTTCTCGTCGCTGACGCAGGATTATCTGCGCGGCCATGGCTGGGGCCTGGACCAGCCGGAGGGCCGCATGGTCGCGCTGATCGGCGACGCCGAGCTCGACGAGGGCAACATCTTCGAGGCCCTGATGGAGGGCTGGAAGCACGGGCTGCGCAACACCTGGTGGGTGATCGACTACAACCGGCAATCGCTCGACGCTGTGATCCGCGAGGGCCTCTACGACCGCTTCGAGCAAATGTTCAGGAATTTCGGCTGGGACGTGGTCACGCTGAAATACGGCTCGCTGCAACAGGCGGCCTTCCGGGAGACGGGCGGCGAGCGGCTGAAAGGCTGGATCGATTCCTGCCCGAACCAGCTCTATTCGGCGCTGACCTTCCAGGGCGGCGCGGCCTGGCGCAAGCGCCTGATGGACGATCTCGGCGATCAGGGCCCGGTGACGAGGCTGATCGAGAGCCGGACCGACGGCGAGCTATCGAAGCTGATGTGCAATCTCGGCGGACACGACCTGCCGTCCATCCTCGAAGCGTTCGAGGCGATCGACCACGACCGGCCGGTCTGCTTCCTCGCCTACACCGTCAAGGGGTTCGGCCTGCCGCTCGCCGGCCACAAGGACAACCATGCCGGGTTGATGACCAAGGAGCAGATGGCGGGATTCCAGAGCGCCAACGGCGTCAGGACCGGCCATGAATGGGACCCGTTCGAGGGGCTGTCCCTGCCCGAGCGCGAAATCCGCGACTTCCTGAAAGCCGTGCCCTTCTTCGCGCAGGGCCGCCGCCGCAGGAGCGCGCCGAAGCTGCCCGTGCCCGACAGGCTCGAAGCAGGCATCCAGTCGGTCATGTCGACGCAGATGGGCTTCGGCAAGGTGCTCGACGAGCTGGCGAAAAAGGGCGGCCCGCTGGCCGAGCGCATCGTCACCACGGCGCCCGACGTCACCGTCTCGACCAATCTCGGCCCCTGGGTCAACCGGCGCGGGCTGTTCGCCAAGGCGTCGATGGCCGACACCTTCAAGGACGAGCGCATTCCCTCGATGCAGAAATGGGAGTTCTCGCCCAAGGGCCAGCACATCGAGCTCGGCATCGCCGAGATGAACCTGTTCATCAACCTCTCGGCGCTGGGCCTGTCGCATTCGATCTTCGGCGAGCGGCTGGTCCCGATCGGCACGCTCTACGACCCGTTCATCTCGCGAGGCCTCGATGCGCTGAACTATGCCTGCTACCAGGACGCCCGCTTCATGGTGGTCGCGACGCCGTCGGGCGTCACGCTCGCGCCCGAGGGCGGCGCGCACCAGTCGATCGCCACCCCGTTGATCGGCATGTCGCAGGACGGCTTATGCGCCTTCGAGCCGGCCTTCGTCGACGAGCTGGCCGTGATGATGCGCTGGTCCTTCGATTATCTGCAGAAGGATGGCGAAGGCGATCCGGACGAGAGCAACTGGCTGCGCGACGAGACCGGCGGCTCGGTCTATCTCAGGCTTTCGACGCTGCAGCTCGAGCAGCCGCGGCGGACGATGACGCCCGAACTCGAGCGCGACATCATCGACGGGGCTTACTGGCTCAGGAAGCCGGGCCCCAACGCCTCGGTCGTCGTCGCCTATACCGGTGCGGTCGCGGCGGAGGCGATCAAGGCGGTCGGATTGCTGGCCGAGGACCGGCGCGATGTCGGGCTGCTGGCGATCACCTCGGCCGACCGGCTCAACGCCGGCTGGCAGGCCGCCGAGCGGGCGCGCCAGCGCGGCAATCATCGCGCGACGAGCCATGTCGAGCGGCTGCTCGGCTCACTCTCGCGCGACTGCGGCATCGTCTCGGTGCTGGACGGACACCCGGCGACTTTGGCCTGGCTCGGCAGCGTGCATGGACACAAACAGAAGGCGCTCGGCGTCGAGCATTTCGGCCAGACCGGCACGACCGCCGACCTCTACCGCCATTTCGGCATCGACGCGAACGCGATCGTCCATGCGGCCCAGGCGGCGGCTCCGGGACGGCCGGTGCGCCATCTCAAGGCCTTGCCCTGAGATGGCGCGTCCGGTGGGCGCTGCTCACTGCCGGCCCATGATCCGGAACTCCGTCGCCAGCGTGTAGCCGAGCACGTAGCCGTGGTTGGCGAGGACCTTCACCTTGACGTAGCGGGCGGTCACCGGGGGAAAGCGCAGCTCCTGATAGGGCGCCTTGACGAAGCCGGTGTTGTGCAGCGTCAGCGTCCCGATCGAGGTGAACGCGCC
>JAKFWE010000465.1 GCA_021732895.1 Allobosea sp.
GGTATAGACCTTGGGGTGGTCCTCGGCCCGCTCGGCGACCAGCGAGACTTCCACGCCCTCGATGTCCTGGCGCTGCTTCTTCAGCATCGAGACGACGTCGATGGCGGTGCAGCCGCCCATCCCCATCAGCAGCACTTCCATCGGCCGGGAGGCCAGGTTGCGGCCGCCGATGTCGGCCGCGCCGTCCATGGTGATCGTGTGGCCGCTGCCGCCTTCGGCGACCAGCAGGGCGCCGTCGACCCAGGAAATCTTGGCGGTCGTGGACATGACTATTCCTCGTGCTTGCTCTTGGACAGGAACTTGATGACGCCGTGGAAGGTGCGCGCCTCCTGCTCGGTCATCTCGGCGCGCTGCAGCAGGGCGCGGAGATTGAGCACCATGGAGGGGCGCATCTCCCTGTTGCGCAGGAAGCCCGACTGGTCGAGCGCGCGCTCCAGATGGTCGAACAGGCTCTGCAATTCCTCCTTGGTGGCCGGCCTCGTCGCATGGTCGGCCATGCGGGCCGGCGCTGTGGTGTCGCCGGCGGTGGTCCATTCGTAGGCCACCAGCAGAACCGCCTGCGCCATGTTGAGGGACGAGAACTGCGGATTGAGCGGGATCGAGAGCGCGGTATCGGCATGGACCATGTCGTCGTTCTCGAGGCCGGTGCGCTCGGGCCCGAAGAGGATGCCGACGCGGTCGCCCTGCCCGATCCAGCCGCGCATGTCGGACGCGGCCTGGCGCGGGGTCACGATACGCTGCGCCAGCTCGCGGTTGCGCGCGGTCGTGGCGACGACCCTTTCGAGGTCGGCCACCGCCTCGCCCACGCTCTCGAACACCTCGGCCTTCTCCAGCACGATGTCGGCCCCCGAGGCGGCACGCTGCGCCTTTTCGCTCGGCCAGCCGTCACGTGGCGCCACCAGGCGAAGGGTCGACAGGCCGCAGTTCAGCATGGCCCGCGCGGCCATGCCGATATTCTCGCCGAGTTGCGGGCGCACGAGGATGACCACCGGCGTTGCGGCGGCGACGTCGAGGCCCTTCGATGCGCGTCCCATGCCGCCCTAATAACGTGGTTAGCGCCCGGCGATAAGGGGCGGGCGGCGCATCAGGAAGAGCAGCGGAATCAGCACCAGCGAGCAGATCATCATGACGCGGAAGTCGTTCAGGTAGCCGATCAGGGCGGCCTGCCGCGTGATCTCGCCGTCCCAGACCGCGAGCTGGGTCGGATCGAGGCTCACGCCGGAGCCGGCCATCGGCCAGCCGGGATGCCAGGGCGTGAACTTCTCGACCATGTCGGCACGGTTCTGCTGGGTGTTGCTGGCCAGCATCGAGACCAGCACCGCGATACCGATGCTGGCGCCCAGGTTGCGCAGCAGCGCGTTCACCGCCGCGCCCTCGGTGCGCAGACGCTGGGGCAGCGTGGCGAAGGTGAGCACCGTGAGCGGCGGGAAGACGAGCCCCAGCCCGAAACCCAGCAGCACGCCGTTCCAGACGATGCGGCTCTCGCTGACGTTGAGATTGAACAGCGTCATGTCGTAGAGCGAAGCGGCGGCCAGTCCGAAGCCCAGCCCGATCAGGATGCGCGCACCCATGATGCCGATCAGGCGCGAGACCAGCATCATCGACACCATCATGCCCGCACCGCGCGGCGCCAGCACGACTCCCGTGGTGAACACCGGATAACCCATGAGCTGTTGCAGGAAGGGCGGCATCAGCGTTGCGGTCACGATCAGCACGAGGCCGGCCAGCGCCGTGAAGCAGAGGCCGACCGTGAGGTTGCGATCGCGGAACAGTTCGCGCGACAGGAACGGCTGGCGGTCGGTCATCATGTGGATGATGAACATCGCGAAGGCCACGGCCGCCACCAGCGTCTCGCCGATGATCTCGACCGAGTCGAACCAGTCGAGCATGTGGCCGCGGTCGAGCATGAGCTGGAACGAGCCGATGGCAACCGCCAGCAGGGTGAAGCCCAACAGGTCGAAGCGCCGCGGCGCGCCCTGCACGTTGTCGCGCACCAGCGCCAGGATGCCGATGGCACAGAGGATTCCGACCGGCAGGTTCACGTAGAACACCCAGCGCCAGCTCAACTCGTCGGTCAGCCAGCCGCCCAGGGAAGGTCCGGCGATGGGCCCGAGCATCGTGCCGACGCCCCACATGGCCATCGCCTTGCCCTGCTCCTCGCGCGGGTAGGTGTCCATCATGATGGCCTGCGACACCGGCACGAGTGCAGCGCCAAACCCGCCCTGAAGGGCGCGGAACAGCACGAGCTGGTCGAGCGTCTGCGCCGCGCCGCACATCATCGATACGATGGTGAAGCCGATCACGCAGGTCGCCAGCGTGCGCCGCAAGCCGAAGCGCATGGCGCAGAAGCCGGCGAGCGGCGTCAGGATGGCCGAGGCCACGATATAGGAGGTGACGACCCAGGAGACCTGCTCCTGCGTGGCCGACAGCGAGCCCTGGATCGACGGCAGCGCCACGTTGGCGATGGTGCCGTCGAGCGCGTGCATGATGGTCGCGGCCATCACGGTGAAGGTGATGAGACGGCGGCGGCGCAGGACCGCCGGATCGACGGCCGGCGCCATCGGCTAGGGCTTCGGCGTCGCCGCAGCGCTCGCCGGGGACCCCGAAAGGCCGAGCGACTTCGACCATCCGGCCCACAGGCCGGCGAGCGAGCGCGTGTGGCCGGTCTCCACCTCGACGGTCGTGCTCATGCCCACGCGCAGCGGCGGATCGCCCTCCCTGCAGGCGACGGAGAGGCGCACGGGAATGCGCTGCACCACCTTCACCCAATTGCCGCTGGCATTCTGCGGCGGCAGCACGGCGAACTCAGCACCGGTCGACTGCGAGATGCTCGAGACCGTGCCGTGGCACTCGGCCTCGGGGTAGGTGTCGACGTGGATCAGCACCTTCTGGCCCGACCGGACGCGCGTGAGTTCGGTCTCCTTGAAGTTGGCCTCGATCCAGAGATCGCTGTCGGCCACCACCACCATCACCGGCACGCCGGCGGTGGCGTAGCTGCCGGGCACCGGGCGCTTGCTCACGATGCCGTCGATCGGCGATTCGACGGTGGTGCGTCGGAGCTGAAGCAGCGCTTCCTCGCGCATCGCCATCATCTGGCGCACGCGCGGATGGTTGTCGGCGCGGATCTTGGGATCGCCGGCCAGCGCCGCCTCGATGCGCTGCAGATCCTCTTGTGCCGCCGAGATGCGCTGACGCGCGACCTCGAGGCCCATGCGGGCCTCTTCCAGTTTGGCGGTCGAGGCGACCTTCTTCTCGGCAAGATCTGCCTGTCGGTCGAATTCGGCCTGGGCGAAGGTCTGCTGGCTGAGCGCTGCCTTGATCTCCTCGCGCTTGGTGCGCCACTGGGCGCGCAGGCCGCGGATCTCTGAGCGCACCGTCTCGGT
>JAKFWE010000317.1 GCA_021732895.1 Allobosea sp.
GGTACGAGACCGGCCCGATGACGGCGCCGGAGGCGATGGCGCTCGGCGTCCCGGTCGTGCTCGCCCGCGAGATGGGCGCGAGCGCCCGGATCGACGACCGCCGCAACGGCATGGTCTTCGCGACCGGCGACGAGGCCGGCCTGGTGCAGGCGCTCCGGGAGATGGCAGACCCCCAGACAGCGCGCCGGCTGGGCCTGCGGGCGCATGCCGACTACTGGGCCGATCCGCTGACGCTGGCGCGCCATGTCGGTCGGCTGGTTGCGGCCTACAGCCTCGTGGCCGGCGCGGAAGCCCTGCCGGCGGCGACGGCCTGAGTGTTCCGGCGCCCGCACCGCAGCCATTGAAAAAACCGGAGCGTTTCCGCTCCGGTCTGGAAGGTGGACCACGGAACGCGCGGTCGGGAGGATGACGTTCAGCCGGAGCAGCGTCGCTGGGCTGGAATAGCGTCGAGCTGGAAGAGCTCTCAGTAGGAATAGTACATCGCGAACTCGACCGGATGCGGCGTCATCTCGTAGCGCATCACATCCTGCATCTTCAGGTCGATGTAGCTCTCGATGAAGTCGTCGTTGAAGACGCCGCCGGCTTTGAGATAGGCGTTGTCCTTCTTGAGGTTGTCGAGCGCCTCGCGCAGCGAGCCGCAGACGGTCGGGATCTTCTTCAGCTCGCGCGGCGGCAAGTCGTAGAGATCCTTGTCCATCGCAGGACCGGGATCGATCTTGTTCACGATGCCGTCGATGCCGGCCATCAGCATGGCCGCGAAGGCGAGATAGGGGTTCGCCATCGGATCGGGGAAGCGGACCTCGACGCGCTTGGCCTTGGGCGAGGTCGTCCACGGGATACGGCAGGAGGCCGAGCGGTTGCGCGCCGAATAGGCGAGCAGCACCGGAGCTTCATAGCCGGGGACGAGGCGCTTGTAGGAGTTCGTCGAAGGGTTGGTGAAGGCGTTCAGGGACTTGGCGTGCTTGATGATGCCGCCGATGTACCACAGGCACTCCTGCGACAGGTCGGCGTATTTGTTGCCGGCCATGATCGGCTTGCCGCCCTTCCAGATCGACTGGTGGACGTGCATGCCCGAACCGTTGTCGCCATAGATCGGCTTCGGCATGAAGGTCGCCGTCTTGCCGTAGCTCTGCGCGACGTTGTGGATCGCGTATTTGTAGACCTGCATCTGGTCGGCCATGTGGGTCAGCGTGTCGAACTTCATGCCCAGTTCGTGCTGCGCCGAGGCGACCTCGTGGTGGTGCTTCTCGACCTTGACGCCCATCGCCGCCATCGCCGCCAGCATCTCGCCGCGCATGTCCTGCGCCGAATCCTGCGGCGGAACCGGAAAATAGCCGCCCTTGGTGGCGATGCGGTGGCCGAGATTGCCGCCTTCATAGTCGGTCATGCCGTTGATCGGCAATTCGACATTGTCGAGCTTGAAGCCGGTGTTGTAGGGGTCGGCCGCGATCTTGACGTCGTCGAAGACGAAGAATTCCGCCTCGGGACCGACATAGACGGTGTCGCCGATGCCGGTCGATTTGAGATAGGCCTCGGCCTTCTTGGCCATGCCGCGCGGATCGCGGCCATAGGGCTCGCCGGTCGCGGGCTCGAGCACGTCGCAGGTGATGACCATCGTCGCGGCCGAGAAGAACGGGTCCATGCAGGCCGTCGTCGGGTCCGGCATCAGCAGCATGTCGGATTCATTGATGGCCTTCCAGCCGGCGATCGAGGAGCCGTCGAACATCGTGCCCTCGGCGAAGATGTCCTCGTCGATCATCGTGACGTCGAAAGTCACATGCTGCCACTTGCCGCGCGGATCGGTGAAGCGGAAGTCCACGTATTTGACGTCGTTGTCCTTGATCGCCTTGAGGACTTCTTTGGCGCTCTTCATCTCAGCATTCCTCTTGCAAGCAGTGTGTCGAACTCAATGAACCTGTCGAACCGCGTGGTCGTGCGAACCGCCGCGACCATCATCCCTCGGGAGTTGGAAATCAGCCATCAGATCGCGTCGGCCCCGGTTTCGCCGGTGCGGATGCGGATCGCCCCCTCGACCGTCGATACAAAAATCTTGCCATCGCCGATGCGGCCGGTCTGCGCCGCTTTCTTAATGGCCTCGATGGCGCTGTCGACCATTTCGTCGGCCAGCACGATCTCGATCTTCACTTTCGGCAGGAAATCGACGACATATTCCGCGCCGCGATAGAGTTCGGTATGGCCCTTCTGGCGGCCGAAGCCCTTGGCCTCGAGCACGGTGATGCCCTGCAGGCCGACGTCCTGAAGCGCTTCCTTCACCTCGTCCAGCTTGAACGGCTTGATGATCGCTTCGATCTTCTTCATGCGCCGACAGGCCTCCATCATGCATCGGGGTCAGGCGGGGCGCCCTGTCCCGAAACTCGTCTCGCGAAGGCGGCGTCCGACCGACCCGGCAAGGCCCGGACCGTCCCGTGACGCCGAACATCGACGATCAAAATGCTCATAGCATCGGCGCAGCCACGTCGCCATGCGCAACATGCCGCGCGCGGGCTCGATCCATAGGCAAAAAACAGCATATAATTTATGCATATGATACTTACTTAGTCATCAAACCCAGCATCTTGGCGTCTTGCCGGGCCAGCAGCCGTCTTCGATGATGCGGGTCATGGAGGAAGCGCGGCGCCTCGACCTGGCCATGCTCGACGTCGCTGCGATGGCGGCCGTCGATCGCGCCGCTATCGCCGCCGGGATCGACGGAGCCGTCCTGATGGAGCGTGCCGGCCGCGCCGTCGCCGACGCCGTCAGCCGGCGCTCGCGCCCGGGAGCGAGCGTGCTCGTGCTGTGCGGGCCGGGCGCCAATGGCGGCGACGGCTTCGTCGCGGCGCGGCTGCTGCGCGAGCGCGGCCACGCCGTGACGCTGGCGCTGGCCGGGCGGCGTGAGGCGCTCTCGGGAGACTCAGCCGCCATGGCCGGCCGCTGGACGGGCCCGATCATGGCGCTCGAAGCGTGCGAGCCCGCGCGTCATGATATCGTCGTCGATGCGCTTCTCGGCGCCGGGCTGAACCGGCCGCTGACGGGCGCGATAGCTGGCTGTGTCGCACGCATCGGCGCGGCCTCCGCCCGCATCGTCGCCGTCGATGTGCCGAGCGGGCTGTCGGGCGACACCGGGCAGGCGCAGGGGCCGGTCGTCCGCGCCGACGAGACGGTGACGTTCTTCCGGCTGAAGCCCGGCCATCTGCTCTATCCGGGGCGGGGGTTGTGCGGCGTGGTCAGCCTCGCCGATATCGGCATCGAGCCCCGCGTCGCCTTCGGTCCGGGCGGCGTCGCGCCCCGGCTCTTCCGCAACGAGCCGGGGCTATGGCTCCGGCGCTGGCCGGTCGCCGGGGCGGACGTTCATAAGTACAGGCG
>JAKFWE010000238.1 GCA_021732895.1 Allobosea sp.
GTCGTCAAGAGCGTGAAGGGCTGAGCCAGCGCTCGATCCGTCGCATAGAGACGCCCGCCATCGGCGATGGCGGGCGTCGTCGCTTCAGCGCGCGGCTTGCGAGGCGCCCCGCCGACGCCAGTGTTCGACCTGCAGCCCGCCGACGCCCCAATCGTCCAGCGCGACCTCGTCGATGACGACGAATGTCGTGGCCGGGTTCTTGTCGAGGACGCGCACGAGCAGGTCGGTGACGCCGGCGATCAGTTCGCGCTTCTGGGCCGTCGTCGCGCCCTCGCGCGTGATCTTGATGTTGACATAGGGCATCTCACGGCTCCGTTGCGGCGATGTCGACGTGGAAGACCTTGGCGATGATGCGCCATTCGCCGTCGAGGCTGACGAAGCTGAGCAGGTCGGTGAAACGCTTCTCGCCGATCGCGCACGCGACGGTGGCGAGGGCGGTCACCGGGCTGGCAAAGGCGATCGAGAGGATGCGGTCTTGCCTCGCCTCGCCGCGGCTGGCGGGAGAGGGCCGGGCCGCGACCATGGGCAGATAGGCGTCCATGGTCATATGGGTCAGGCTGCCGGCGCTGGCGCTGGCGTAGATCGCCCGAGGGTGGAAGACGCCGCTCAGAAGCGCCGCGTCGCTGTGATGGAGCCCGTCGAAATAGCGTCCCAGCGCCTCCGCGACGGCTGTCAGGCGCGGATCCATCACGCTGCCTCCGCCAGACCTTCGGCGGCAATCGCCTGCCGGACAGCCGGGCGCTGGGCCATTCGCGCCATGAACCCGCGCAGATTCGGCCACGGATCGAGCGCGATGCCGACATGTCCGGTCCAGTTCACGACGGTGAAGAGATAGCCGTCGGCGACGCTGAACCCGTCGCCGAGCAGATGAGGGCGCCCGTCCGACAGCATCGCCTCGACCTGGTCGAGCTTCTTCGCCACGGCGCTGCGGGCCTGCTCCTTGCCCGGCTCGTCCGTGGTCGGCCGGAAAAGCGGGGCGAAGGCCTTGTGCAATTCGCTGGCGATGAAGTTGAGCGCCTCATGCAGCCGCGCGCGCGCCAGCGTCCCTGCCGGCGGGGCGAGCCCGGCCGCGGGCCTGAGATCGGCGATGAACTGAACGATGGCGGCGCCCTCGGTCAGCACGTCGCCGCTGTCCAGGCGCAGCGCCGGAACGTAGCCCCTGGCGTTGATCGCCGTGAAATCGTCGCCGGTCTCCGTGCGGCTGGCGCCGGTGTCGACCTTCTCGATGGTGAACGGCAGGCCGGCCTCGATCAGGGCGATGTGCGGCGAAAGCGAACAGGCGCCGGGGGAATAATAGAGCTTCATGGTGATCTCCGGGTTGGTGGCGCCGCATCGGTAGGCCGGCATGATAACCTTTGTATACCTGGTAACTTGTCGTTACCGGTTTTTCCGGTATCCTCCCGGTAACCGGAGACCTGCCGCGATGGCCCTGAAAATGAGGAGAAGCCGGGCGATCGCGCCGCCTCCGACCTGCGCGGTCGGCGTCTGCATGCAGGTCATCGGCAAGGCGTGGACGCCGAACCTGATCTGGTATCTCAGTGGCGGACCCCGCCGTTTCGGCGAGTTGCGCCGCGACATGCCGCCGATCTCGGCGAAGATGCTGAGCGAACGCCTGCGCGATCTGGAGGAGAGGGGCGTAGTGACGCGTCGCGTGGTGGCGAGTTCGCCGCCTTCGGCCGAGTATGCGCTCACCGAACTGGGCGAGGAACTGATGCCGGCCATTCAGGCGATCGTCGCCGTCGGACTCAAGCTGAAGCAGCGCATGGGCGGAGGCGCTGACGCGGCCTGACACTGGCGTCAGCCATGACGGCGCGTCCGGAATGCTCGCGGGAGCTTGCCCGAACGGCCATCCGCCCGCCCCGGCCGCCTCAGCCGGTGTCGCGCAGCGGGTCGGCGGTGACGATCGCCGCGAGCGGGTCCAGCGCCTCTCCGAAGACCTGAAGCGCGCCGCCGCCCTGGGCTCTGGCGACGAAAAGCGCGGAATCGGCGTGCACGAACAGGGCCTGCGGCTCGCTCTGGGGCGCGTTGCCCGCGAAGGCGACGCCTGTCGAGACCGAAACCGGAAGGGTCGCGCCGTTCCATTCCAGCGGCTGGGCGAGCGCGCGCCGGACGCCGTCCAGCGTGCGGCGCAGGGCGCGGCGTCCGAGCCTCGAAACGATGACGACCGCGAATTCGTCGGCGCCGATCCGCGCCAGCATCGGGGCCCCGGGCAGAGTGCGCTGGAGCCGCTCCGCGATCGCGCGCAGGCAGGCGTCGCCGGCGCCGCCGCCATGGCGGGCGTTGAACGCCGCGAAGCCGTCGACGTCGATCAGCGCGAGCGCCAACTCGACGCCGTCGGTCAGCCCATGGCGCAAACGCTCCAGGAGGCCGTCGAAGGCGCGGCGGTTCGAAAGGCCCGTCAACGGATCGCGGCTCAACTGCTGCTCCAGTTGCCGCCACAGCGTCTTTTCATGCGTGATGTCGAGTTTCGAGCCGAACAGGCGGCTCGACCGGCCATGCTCATGGGCGACGCCGCCGGTCAGGCGCATCCAGCGCGCCTCGCCGCCGATCGTGCGGATCTCGCAGTCGATCGTGAACGGCGCGCCGGTGGTGACGCAGGCCGCCCGCGCGCGCTCCATCCGCCGGCGCGACGCGTCGCGGTAGAGATCGACGATCGAGGGCCGGTGCACGACGGCGCCGCGGGCGATCCCGAAGAGGTCGTAGACGCCGTCGGTCCAGGACAGGCGCTGGGTCGGCAGGTCGCACTCCCAGGCGCCGAAGCGCGCGAGCGGGGCCGCCTGCGCGTAAAGCCGCATCAGGGTTTCCGGCGAGCGCGGCTGGCTGGTCACGTCGGGGGGGCTCCGTCATCGTCTGGTTCGCGGACGCTAGCGCGGCCATGGTTAACCGGGCATTTCCTCGGGACGCCTACGCAGAAACCCGCCGGTCGGTTCACTCCCGGCGCAGCGCCTCGATGGGGTCGAGCCGCGCCGCCTGGCGGGCGGGGTAGAAACCGAAGAACACGCCGATCAGCCCCGAAACGCCCACCGCCACCAGGATCGTCTCGACCGAGACGACCGCGGGCCAGCCGGCGAAGCTCGCGATCGTCAGGGCCGCGCCGACGCCTAGCGCGATCCCCAGCGCGCCGCCCAGCGTCGCCAGCGTCGTCGCCTCGATCAGGAACTGCGCCAGCACGTCGCGCTGGCGCGCCCCGACCGCGAGGCGCAGGCCGATCTCGCGGGTGCGTTCGGTCACCGACACCAGCATGATGTTCATGATGCCGATGCCGCCGACCAGAAGCGAGACGCCCGCCACCGCCGCCAGCAGCCAGGACAGCGTGGTCGCCGCCGCCGTCGCGGTGTTGGCGATTTCGGTCAGGTTGCGG
>JAKFWE010000012.1 GCA_021732895.1 Allobosea sp.
AAGTGGAAAAACCCGCGCCATCGAGCCCGACAGCCGGCAGCGTGATCGCCTCGGCAACCATCGTCTCGTCGGGCAGGATATGGCCGCCGCCGCGTTTGCCGTTGGCCTCGCGCCAGAGCGCGTGGCAATGAAAGAACGGCCCGCCGTCGCGTTGGCCGAACGTCATCGCGCCGGTCTCGATCCGCGCGACGCCGGCCGGGCGGAAGATATCGCTGTAAAACGCCGCATGCTCGGTTGTGGTCGAGAGCGCCGGCATGACATAGGCGAAAGGCTCGAGCGCGACGCCATCGACTCGCACGACGCCGGAGGTGAAGCCCGCCGCCGCGAAACCGCGCCGCATCGCCTCCAGAAGCGTGAGCCCGGGTTCCAGCACGAGGTCGAAGCGCCGGCCGTGGCACTCGGCCCATTCGACGCGCTCGCCCGTCTCGGGGCCGGGCTGCTGGATGCGCCTCACGACGCCTTTCCCCGGAGCCAGTCCAGTTCGCCGCGCGCCTCCAGCTCGTCGCGGACAAGCCGCTTGGGCACCTTGCCGTAGCCGGATTTCGGCAGCGCCTCCCAGAAGAGGAAGCGCTTGGGCATCTTGTAGCGCGGCACCTTCGCGGCGACGAATTCGGCCAGCTCCGCCTCGCCGATCCGGCTGTCGGGACGCGCGACGCAGACGGCGACGCCGATCTCGCCCCAGACCGGGTCGGGCACGCCGAGAACCGCGACCTCGGCGATGGCCGGATGGGTCAGGATCTTCTCCTCGATCTCTCGCGGATAGATGTTGGAGCCGCCGGAAATGTACATGTCGGAGGCGCGACCGGTGATGTAGACGAAACCCTCCGCGTCCATGTGGCCGAGATCGCCGGTGCGGAACCAGCCGTCGCGGAAGGATTTCGCGTTGGCTTCGGGGTTGTCGTAGTAGCCCGCAAACACGGCCGGCCCGATCACGCAGATCTCGCCCTGCTGGCCGGTCGGGGCCTCGTTGCCGGCATCGTCCTGAATCTGGACCTCCATCGCGACTCGCTCATAGCCGCAGGTTCCGATCCGCGCTTCAGGCCCGTCCTCGGCGGAGTGGAGCGCGGGCGGCAGCACGGTGATGTTGCCGGTCACCTCGCCCAGCCCGAAATACTGCACGATGACCTTGCCGAGCTTGACCAGGGCCGCCTTCTGGTCCTCGCGATACATCGGGGCGCCGGCATAGATGATGTATTTCAGGCTGGAATGGTCATGGGCATCGACGGCCGGGTGCTCGACCAGCATCTTCAGGATGGTCGGCACGGTGAAGATGTTGGTGACGCGATACTTTTCGATCAGCCTGTAGGCCTCGTCGATGTCGAAGCGCTCGGTCGGCAGCAGGATGGAGGGCGCGCCCCGCGCCGAGATCACAAGCTGATGCACACCCGCGCCATGCGAGAGCGGCGCGACGACCAGCGAAGCGTCGGCCTCGGTCGCGCCCGGCACGAGATCGGCGAGGTGGTTGGTCACCACGAAGCCCATCTGGCCATGCGTCAGCACGGCGGCCTTGGAGCGCCCGGTCGTGCCCGAGGTGAAGAAGAACCAGCACGGGTCGTCATGCTCGACGGCTGCATTGGCGACGCGTTGCCCGTCATGGCGCACGATCACCTGCTCGATATCATCGTCGCCGAACGAGCCCGGCCCGATCCGCCACAGGAAGGCGAGGCCCGGCACCGCGGCCGCGACGGCCGCCGCATGGTCGGGAAAATCGCCATGGCAGAGGAAGGCCTTCGCGCCGGACGCGGTGGCGAGATAGCCGACCTCGTCCGGCAACAGGCGGAAATTGGTCGGCACCCAGACCGCGCCGAGCCGGAACGCCGCGAACATCGAGACGAACATCGCGCCGCAGTTCTTCGAATGGACCAGCAGCCGGTCGCCCTTGCCGATGCCGCGCGCTTTCAGGCCGAACGCCAGCGCCGACACCTGTGCATCGAGCTGCGCCCAGTTCCATTGTTTCTCGCCCCGGATGAAGCCCGGCCTGTCGGCATGGCGGCGGGCGTTCTGGGTCATGATATGGGCGAGATTCATCACGCGGCGCGTCATCGGCGCGACGCCGCCCTCAGGCGTGTGGGAAGATTGCGTCACGTCAGGCGCTCCGGTCGAGGGCCGCGACCGGCTGCGCCATCGGCGACGACGCGGATCTCGCGGCTTTTGAATGAAACATCTCGGCGAGCAGGCGCTCCATGCGCCGCGCCTCGACGGAGAGATGGCCGGCCAGTTCGCCCTGCCGCGCCGGCTGCATCCTGCTGTCGATGGCGGCGATGCTGAGCGCGCCGGCGACACGCCCGTCGGGATAGCGGAAGGCGATGCCGACGCCCCAGGAGCTGGCGACGAGCCGGCCGGGATTGAGCGCGAACCCCTGAAGCCGGGCCGAAGCGAGATCGGCGCGCACCACCTCGGGCGGGAAGCCCGGATAACGCATCACGAGACAGCGCTCGCTCGCCTGCAGGATCGCCTCGACCTCGCCATCGGGCATCGCCGCCAGCATGGCGAGCGAACCCGCGCCGACGCCGAGCGGGTGCTGGTCGCCAGCCTGCAGCGCATGCGTCCGCACCGGATAGGTGCCCTCCTCACGGTGCAGGCAGACCGCATAGCGCTCGCGCCGCACGGTGAGGAAGCTGGTGTCGAGCGTCACATCGGAGAGACGGCGCAGGCTCTCCATGGCGAGTTCGAGCAGGCCGTGCCGCCGCCCCGCCAGCACACCGAGCACGAAGGCCTCCTCGCCCAGGCAGTAATGCCGCGTCTGCGGCTCCTGCTCGACGAGGCCCGCCCGCATCAGCGCCAGCAGCAGCCGCCGCGCCGTCGGTTTGTTGAGGCCGCTTTCGCTGACGATCTCGCTCAGCGGCAGCCCGCCGGCGGGTTCGCGACCGATCAGCGCCAGCAGTCGCAGCGCGCGATCGACGCTCTGCGAGCCGGACAGATCCGCGCGCTGTCCCGAAACCTGTTCCACTCCGGCATCCTCACCGGCCGATCCATGATATGGACCTTGTCGTTTATGAGTTGAGCCTAGATGCGGTCTTTGCCGATTGCAATGCCGCTTTCATCGTATAATCTCAGCTTCAACCACTTGGATTTCATCCATGATGTGGACCGTATCGAAAGCCGATCGAACAAGCACAAGATCGGCGCGATTGGGAGGACCGAGCCATGTCGTTGCAGGGAACCCGCTGGCCGGGCCGCGGCCTGCGGCCGTTCGTCGCCGCAGCCGCAGGCTGATCCGACGCCATGGTCGATGTTGCCACCAGCATGACGCTGCCCGACGACCCGCTGCTCGCGACGGGCCTGCGGCCGGGTTCGCGCTTCATGCGGCCGGTCGAGTTCGTCGTCTCGGCGCTGCTCGTGCTGATCATCT